>JADLHS010000220.1 GCA_020848635.1 Limisphaerales bacterium | reverse complement strand
GACTCTCGCTGGCAATGTCCAGCTTGCTGAACAATTTCAACCCACTGCGCGGCAGCAAGGGATTATCGCGCTGGTCGCGAATGAATTGAAACACGAACGCGGCGGAATTCGCCTGATTCGTGCCCACGAGGTTCGCGCTGTTCGGGAACTCCTCCACGGCGTTGAGAAACTCATAATCATACCGCAGCGTGAAATCGGTCTTCAGCGGCAACAGGAGTTTCTGGACGCCGACCGAGCCGCCGTATTCCTTGCGGGTAAAGGTAACTTCCTCGCGCAGCAAACCGGAGCCTTGCGCAAAGAGATTCATATTGTCCCCAAACGCCTCCGGCACGGTGTAGAGCAGGTTGCCGCTGCTCGATTTGAAGGATTGCACCCCGCGCAATTGGAGATCATGCGCCAGGCCGAACATGTTCCGATCCTCAAATTCCAACCCGCCACGCAGTTTTTCATAACTCCCATACCCGGCCAACACGCTCAAGGAAATCGGCTTGGCTTCCTCCAACTCATAGATCACGTCGCGCGTGTTGTCATCCACCGGGTCATAACGCAGCCGGACGGAGTTGAAAGCGCCCAGACGCATCAGGCGTTGGCGCGATTGCTCCGCCGTGATGCGATTCAATGGCGCCCCGGCTTCGACTCCGATCTGCCTTCGCAGCGCCGAGGATTTGGTGCGAATATCACCTTCCTCAATCACCTCGCCCACGCGGATAAATGGTCCCGGGATCACCCTGGCCGCCAACTCCAGTTGAATGCTTGTGGCATTCGTTTCACGGCGCAGAGGGGTGAATTCGACAGCGGTATCGGGGAACCCTTTGAGCTGCTGCTCGGATTGGAGGGTCTGGGCGAAGCCCTGTTGCCAGAGCCGGGAGTAGCGAGTTCCCGCCTTCAAGGTGCGGGTCGTTTCCGGGGCCGCGAGGTCGCCCGCCCCCTGGACCTGGACCCGCACCGAGCGGACCATGGTGGGCAGGCCTTCCCGCAACGCGATTTCGACGCTGACCGCACCGGTGGACTCGTTCCACGTCACCCGATTGGTAGTGACGGTTGCCTCCTGGTAACCGGCCCGCGCATAGGCCTCCCGCAGCGCGCCCAGGGAACTGCTCAACGCGGCTGGGCTGAACACGCGATTGACGCGCAGTTTCACCAGCATGTCACCGCTGACGAAGTAATTGGCCGCCGTGCGCTGGGAGAAGGCCGTCAAACCGTCGAAGGCGATCGAGTGGTAATAGAAACGCACCCCACGGTGAAGCCGAAATTCCCCCGCGCGGGCGCCAAAATCGCGGGGCAGGGCGGCATCTAAAGCATTGGTCCATGCAAAGGTCTGCCGTTGGCCGTCGGGGCTGGTGAAATCGCCGGTCAGGACGGCGCGCAAGAAACCTTCATCATGCGCCCGCCCAAGCAACATCAGAGCGGCGTCCTCCACAAAGGTTCGATCAATCAAAACCGGCAGTTTGCCACCGGGGTGAAAGTTGCGAAGCAGGCGGACCAGTTCCCGGTTTCCCAAGAAACCGAATCCCGAGATTTTCACCCGCGCCGGCTCGTTGGTGGATGCCTCCGCCGCCCCCGCCGGGACCAGGCCCAGCACCAAACCCAGCGCCAGCAGCAATAACCGGGCGGCCTGCGTCACCGCTGATTTTGCGGCGACCGGCGCCCCACGGCCGCGCCGCCGAGTTGCCGCCCGATGCTGGATCCCGGCGGTGATCACCGGCTGAAAACCTTCCATTTCAAATCCGCGTTGAAGGCATTGAATTGATCGTATTCGCCGAAGAGCGACCAGCGATCCGTAAAGCGGTACTCGACCGAGTACGTCAACCGGCCTTCGCCGGAAATGTTCTCGCCGGTCCGGAAGATCAATCGTTCCGTGGCCGGATCGCTGCCCAGATAACGGCTGAGTAAATCCGTGCCCAGAAAACTCCCCAGCCGCCCGACACGGTCGCGGTTGGAGAAGGCGAAGTTCGATTGCGGCATCTCCCCGGCGGTCAACATCAGGAGAATTTGCTCAGCCGAAAGCGGCGGGGTGGCCGAAAGGATCACGTTGGCCCCGTCGGCGGCGCCGCGCACTTCGAGCCGAAGATCGTAGCGGTAATTGCGGCCCGAGGCGTTAATCTGCAAGTCCGGGCCCCGCGGGTCGTTGCCGCTGAAGCTCGCCATTCCCTGATCGAGCGTGAGCGCCCCGAACGGGAAAATCAGGCGGCCCGAGTTGATACGGGCGTCGCCGGTCAACACCGGGGCGGCCAGCGAGCCGTGCAATTGGAAATTCACGGAAGCGATGCCGCTGAACACCGGAGTCCGCGCGCGCAGGAACTGGTTGCCCTGGATCCCGAGGTCCAACTGCCAATGGGCGAACGGCGCGTTCGTCACACTGAAGTACGGTGGCCGCCACTCGGGCCGCGTGGGCGCGCTCCAAACCAACGCTGAGGTGGTTTGCACGAATAAACCATCCCGCAGCGTGACCCCGCCGGACAAGCGGGGTGGCTGATTGCTGTGGCCCTGCAACGACAGCACAACATCCCCCCGCAATAGCAGTTCCGGACTGCGCGAGAGCGGCACGTTGGTGCCGCGCAAGTTGAACTGGTAGTTGAGCCCGTTGCCGTCCAGGTTGGGAAAGGCTACAAAACCATCGGCGTGGACCGGTTGGCCGCCGATTTGCCCGCCAAAACGCTCCAGCACGGCGCGATGTTCATCAAACCGCACCTGTGCGGCGATATCCCGCAACGGCGTAATTGTGCTGATCGGTCGCGTAGCGGCATTTGTCAATGACAGCGTGCCTGCTAACCGCTTGCCGGGTTTTAGTTCCAGGGCCGCATTGAATTGTCCCTCACGCGCCAGGATTTCCGGCAAGTAGGCCGAGAATGCCGCCACCCGCGCTCCCTGCAGTTCGAGATGTCCCTGAGCTTGGCTCCAGTCAGGAAGTGTCGCTCCGGACCCCAACCCCTCCCAGGCTTCTGCCGGCAGCGGCCATTCCCCGCTGGCCCTGATCGGTTGGCCGTCCAGCCTGGCGCTGAAAGTCTTGAGTCGCATCGCGTCCGGACGAACCTCCACCGCGAGTTTAAGGTCTTCCAGTTTTGGCCGCAGCGAGGCATCTGTTTTCGTCTGCCAGACCAGCTTCGTCGCCCCGGCCGTCAGTTCAGCGAAAGGCGCGTCCGGGGTGCCGGAAACCTGGAAGCGCAGTTCCGGCCGTGAAACCGCCAGTTCACCCCAAGTTCCCAACGGTACTGCGATAGTCTCGGGTTGACCCTCATGCCAATTACCTGCCAGAGCAATGCGCCCTGACTTGTCCCAGACGAGCATGCTGCCTTTCCGGCCGGGGATGATTTGGACGGGAACTGTGCCTGTCACCGACAACGTCGGTGTATAGCCGTTGGCTAACGTCAATTGCTCGATCGCGAGCAACTCCGCGACTTTCACCTTGGCATGCAGACTGACGGTCTGGTCCGGGCCATTGGTCAGCGAACCGGAGGCGAAAATCACTGAATGCAGCGGTCCGTTGGTCCATTGAGCGGTTATCGCCAATTCGTCGAGCCAAAAGTTCGCCAGTTTCGCTTCGAAGAAATCCGAAAAATCCGCGCCGGTAAAATTGGTTGCGTTCATCCTTACATTCCCTTGGGCGGGCCAGGCAACGGCGGCGGTGGCGGACACGGTGCGGTGCTCGCCGCCCCACTGAAACGCATCCACGGCGAGCGTCCAAGGGCGTCCCAGCGCGTTGGTCTCGCCAGCGCGGACCTTGATGGCGCACGGCTGTTGCAGGGCAAATCGCTCATCCTGCCCTCGCCGCAACGAAAGGTGGCTCAATCTCGCGGCCACTTCGCGTTCCGTGAGATCGAAATCCGCGGACGCACCAAGGGACAAGATTGAGGTGCCGGCGGAGACTTCGATCTGGGCGGTTTCGAGGCGCTGATGCTGTCCGTTCCAACTGGCTTTGAGGTCGAACGGCTTCAGTCCGGCCGTCCGGCAGGTAGTGAGTGCGATGTCTCCGCGATGGGTGAGATTGGTGATTGCCCCCTGCAGGTCACCCGCCGCGACCAGTTCCGCGCAACGTATGCCCGGAATTAACTTTTCAAGGAAACCGCCCGCGACCTGCCAGTGGCCTGCCTGAATTTGCTTCGTCCCGGTGTTAAAAGCTCCGTTGACTTTGAGCACGGACCCATCACTGAGATCGGCGCGAAGCTTGTCGAGTTTCAAAATCGGCGCCGTGTATTCGCCCTGTATGAGAATGGTTTTGGCATCCAACCCTCCGGCAACCACCTGGCCGGTCGCGAATTGAAATTGCACGCTGGGCAAGCGGTCGCCGTGCGGTTCAATCCGCACCCCGCCTTCCACCATTCCACTAAGGGTGGTCCCGGGCAATTTCGCGAGATCCGCCGCAACGTGAAGTTGCGCCGGCTCGGCCAGAAGTTCGCCCGCCCAGCTGAAACTCACGGTGTTCGTCAGTTCGGCATTTATCCATGGCGATTGGAGGTTCAACGTGCGTAGCCGCACCTGGGTGGAATCTCCGTCGGCCCCGAGCGAGAAATTCACGGCGGAGACTCCTTGCTGCGCTGCGGTTGCGGAAGGTTGCGCCCAGCCGCTCGCCTGGACGTCGAAATGGTTTGAAGCGAGGTTGGCCGTCAGGCGGGCGTTCAGGTAATCGTAACCGATACCGTTGAGAATTCCCACCGGGATCTGCCACCGCGGCCCATCCACTGCCGCCTGCACCGGCCACCAGCCGTTGGTCGTAAACTGGGCCGAAAAAATCGCGCGGTTGGTTCGCCAGGCCAGTTCGCCCCTCGCATGCCAGCCATCGGTCTGGCGTGCGAATCCCGCAAGCAATGAGGCGTGATATGCCTCGTATTTGGCGGCCAGTTCCAATGCAAAATTACCGCCGAATTGAGCGGCTAGTTGTATCTGCCCGCCAGAAATGGGCGACTGGATCGAGGCTTGCAGCCGACCCGAGCGCCAATGCGCGTTTGAAATTGTTACCCGGTTGGAAATGATCTCGATCGTGCAATTCGTAAGGCTGGCCGATGGCAGCCACTGTCGAAGCCGCTGCCCGGTGTCGAAGATTTGATTCATCGTTCCATCCATCGAGCCTGGCGCTTCCGTGCTGGCGGTGGTCTTTGACTCGCCGATGATCAACTCTCCGTTACTCACCCACAACAGTGCTGGACGGTTGGTGCCGGCGTGGAGCCGCCACCAAAGCCACGAAACGGGCAGGTCGGATTCAACGCGTTGGATTTTCAGCCGCGTGCCGGCCCAGTTGCCGTAGACGCCGGTGAGCGCGAACCGGTTCCAGCCTATCCGCTCGTAGGCCGCGAACTGAAGGCCATAACGATTTGCCACGGGTGTCAACACCCACGGAAACCAAACGGGCAGCAGCGCGAGCAACAGGCTTATGCCGCCCGTGAACCAGAAAAGGCTTCGCATCAGTCGGTGATGCTTTGGTTGCTTGGTTGCCACGTAATCAATTTGGTTTTAGGATCGGGATGAGCCGACTCCACTGCTAAGGTCAGTGCGAAGCGTATCACAATGGCCGCTTCGAGTGGAATCGCTTTCCCGAGTTTGCTCCATGCCTCACGGGGCGGCGGCGGCGGGAACGGGAGAGTATCATTCAACGCCAGACCAGATTCCAAGCTGCTCTTTGAATCTCTGCCCGTCCGCGATCCTGCATCAATGGTTTTACCGCCCATCTTCCAATGGGAATCCGGCTGGCCAAGGCCGGCGTCGTGGTCGAGGAAACGCGATTGAGCCATCGGGCGTACGCGCCGGAGATCGCGCAGGTCATGCTCCGTCGGCAGCAAGCGGAGGCGGTTATTGCGGCCCGGCAAAAAATCGTGCATGGCGCCGTGAGCATGGTGGACATGGCACTCAAGGAAATTACCGAAAAGAACGTCGTGCAGTTGGAAGACGAACGGAAGGCGTCCATGGTCAGCAATCTCATGGCTGTGCTTTGCAGCGAGTCCGGAGTGCATCCGGTGGTCAGCACCGGCACGCTCTACAGTTGAACCGCCGCCATGGCTTCGCGCAAAGCGTTTCTGTTGCGGATGGATCCGGCGCTCTGGGCTGAATTGGAGGCCTGGGCGCAGAACAAACTGCGCAGCGTCAACGGGCAGATCGAATACGTGCTCAAGCAGGCGGTGCTCAAGCGCAAAGCCAAATCCACGCCATCGGCTCCGCCCGCGCCGCATCCGTCCACGGCCTTGGTGGAGCCGGTTTGACAGGTCGGTTCCGGGTGAACCCATTTGCCACCGCCAAGGGGACTTGGTTTTGATCACTCCTCCTTCGCCGTCGCCGTTTCCATTTAACTTTCTGAGTCCCTGTTCCGAGCCTCGACAAATCGTCCTGGCTTTGTCAGGTTGGATTGCTTGGTTGACTTGAATGAATGTTTGCCAACAGTATTCCGTAACGCGCCGCAGAAGACGGCCAATCTGCCATCTGGTAATTGGGTGGTGGATATTCCGTGAGATCTAAACAAACTCGGAGTTGAACCCCAGCTTAGCATGCCAAAACCCTCAGCCCCGCTAACCGCCCGCCTCGCCGTGTGCAGTTGGTCACTGCAACCGACCAGTCCGCAGGACTTGCTTGCCAAATTGGAGGCCACGGGCGTTCGCCGCGTCCAACTCGCTTTGGACCCGTTGCGCGAAGCGCCCGCCGTGTGGGGGGCCACCGCACAATTATTCCGGGCGGCCGGTGTCGCGATTGTCTCCGGGATGTTCGGTTGCGTCGGGGAGGATTATTCCACCCTCGACACCATTCGCGTTTCCGGCGGCATCGCGCCGGACGCAACCTGGGAACAAAACCGCAAACACGCCCTTGCGACCGTGGCCTTGGCCCATGAACTCGGGCTGCGACTTGTCACGTTTCACGCCGGTTTTCTACCGCACGATGAGCAGGACCCGCACTTTGCAAAGCTGAAACAGCGCCTGCTCCAGGTGGCGGAACTTTTTGCCGCCCGTGGCATCGCTTTGGGCCTGGAGACCGGCCAGGAAACCGCACCGGTGCTGCTCGAACTATTGCAGAAACTCAAGTGTCCGAACGTCGGCGTCAATTTTGATCCGGCCAACATGCTGCTCTACGACAAAGGCAATCCCATCGCGGCAGTGCGGACGCTCGGACCGTGGATTCGGCAAGTCCATATCAAGGACGCGCGCCGCACGAAAGTCCCCGGCGCATGGGGCGAGGAGGTTGTGGCTGGCTCCGGCGAGGTGGATTGGCCCGCGTTTTTCGCGACGCTCGATCAGGTCGGCTTCACGGGCGACTTGTGCATCGAACGCGAAGCGGGCGACCAACGCGTGGCCGACATCTGTGCGGCGCGGCAAATGGCGGAAAAGCTTGCGATTTGAACCGGGTGCAGTTCTGGATTTCAAAGGATATTATTATGAATAACACAAATTCTCAACCCACGGTTCACCCTACGAACGTTGCCGTCGTCGGCCTCGGGTTCATGGGTCTCACCCACATCAAGTCTTATCAGCAGCTTCCCGGCGCGCGGATTGTCGCCGTGTGCGACGCGGTGCGCCTGCCGGTCAACGGCGTGCTGGCCGGCGTCAGCGGCAATATCACCGGCTCGGACGCGATTGATCTCGGCAAGAACATTCGAACCTATCAAATGCTGGAGGAGCTGCTCGCGGACCGCGAAGTGGAACTTGTAGATCTGTGCGTGCCCACCCCGTTGCACGTACCGCAAACCCTCGCCGCGCTGCAGGCGGGCAAACACGTTCTGTGCGAAAAGCCGTTGGCCCGCACCTCCGTTCAATCCCGGGAAATCGTGAACGCCGCCAAGTCAGCCAAGGGGTTTTTCATGCCGGCAATGTGCATGCGTTTCTGGCCGGGTTGGGCCTGGCTTAAGACGCTGGCGGACCAGCAGACTTACGGAAAGATTCTCACCGCCCGCTTCCGGCGTGTTTCCGCGCCGCCCGGCTGGAGCCGCGACAGCTACTTCAAAGGGGGCGACTCCGGCGGCGCATTACTCGATTTGCATATTCACGATACCGACTTTGTGCAGTTTCTTTTTGGCCGCCCGGCCAGCGTATTCTCCACGGGTCAGAGCCGGTTCAGCGGCGCGATTGATCACGTCGTTACGCAATACAAGGTTGCTGGCGGCGCGACGGTTTATGCCGAGGGCAGCTGGCTTTTGACCAGTGGCTTCAGCATGGCTTTCACGGTCGTCTTCGAGGGCGCGACGATTGATTTCGAGAGCGCGCGTGGCGCCGACGCGTTGCAATTGATGGAAGCAGGCCAACCGGCGCGGGTCATCAAACCGGAAGGCATCGATGGCTATGTGGAGGAGCTCCGCTATTTCCTCGCCGCCATCCAATCCGGCCAGCCCCCCATGGTGGTGACGGCGGCGGACGCCTTGAGTGCCGTGGAGATCTGCGAAGCCGAGGAGAAGTCGGTTCAAACTGGCTGCGTGGTTGAACTCTAGCCACCGGTCGGAGTTAGCTCAATGCGGTGGCCAAGGATGAGCTGCTCGCCGCCCGAATGGGTGCGAGAATGCGTTCAATTCCGCAGTGGCGTAACCAAGTTGGTGATTTACTGGCATTCGGCTGAAAATTGTCGTCTGGCCAAAACATCCATCCAGACGCAAGTTCAACAGGGGGCAAGAACCGGCGTGGCCGGCTGAATGATTATTACCGGGAGCCCGCCTGGAAAGTCGTGCTTGGGTTCTTGGATCCCACCGGATCGCCATTTCACCCTTCAGCCATTCACTTTGTGCGCACGCACCGGAAGCCGTTTGAATCCATCGTCAGACACACGTCGGTGAGGCCCGCCTCGTCGCAGTTGCGAACCCAGGAAGTGCAATTGTCGGCACTGCTCGACCATGCACCGCCCCGAAGCACGCGCTTCTCGCCTTGCGGCGGTCCATGGGGATTGTCCTTAGGACTGTTCCGATAGTATTTCACGCCATAGAAATCGTGACACCATTCCCACACATTGCCCGCCATGTCATGCAACCCCCACCGATTCGGTTTTCTCTGACCCACCGGATGCGGTTTGGAGTCCGCGTTGCCTTCAAACCATGCGCATAATTTCAGCTCTTTCGCCTCGTAGCCAAAAAAGAAGGGGCTCGTACTGCCAGCCCGGCAGGCATACTCCCATTCCGCCTCCGTGGGCAGGCGATAGCCGTTGGCGGCGAAATTGCATTCCCAAGTTTTCAGATCGTAGCAAGGGGTGAACCCTTCCAAGGTGGACCGATCGTTGCAGAATTTCACCGCCGCCGTCCAGGTGACCTGCTCCACCGGGTTGTTGGGATTCTTGACGCGAGAAGGACTTTTCCCCGTGACTTTCTCGTACACCCATTGGGTTATCTCATCCTGATCCATGAGAAATCCGTCCACTTTAACTCGATGCGGGGGTTTGACATCGACCGGGCCGTCGTCCGCGCCCATGGTAAACTCCCCGCCCGGGATGAAAACCATGTCCATCCCGCAAGCGGTTTTGATCGATTGGCTTTCGGGAGCTGCCGCCGCGTTCTCCGGCGCGTTGGTTTGCACCCCACAACCGGTGATAATCAACGCAGTCAGGCAGGCGCTGATTTGAAAATTGATCCGGCGAACTGGTTGGTTTGGGTTTTTGATTTCTAACTCCATTGGCATACAAATTCCCGTTCAAGGTTCAAAGAAATACAAGGTGCGTCGCGGTTCCCACCGGGTCGGCTGACGCAGGACTTTTCGTGATTCGTCCCAGACATGCTTGGCCAGAGCGGCTTGTTCGGGCGAGGCGCCGCATTTAAGCGCGGCCGTTTGGGCGAGCCGCATCACCAGCCGGTTGTAGCGGCGGCAGAGGTCGTCCTGCGCGCCGGCGGGACTGCGGACGTCAAGTCTGTCACAGTCGAAACCATCCCCTTTCCCCGCTGTTAGGAGTCGCTTCGCGGCGGCGATTTTTTCTTCCACCACGGGCAAAGGGGTGGCGTAGAGATCACGGGTTTTGGCCTGGGCCTCCGTCACCATGGCCTGCAGTTCGGCGAGGTCCGGTCTCCATTCGGGATGGGCCTTCACTTGAGCATCAAGGTAGCTTTGCATCTGTTCGAAAAAGGCGGCGTATTGGTCAATCCGCCCGCGAATTTCCCGAATGAATTCATAAATGTGAGTGGCCAGATTCAGCCCCACGGTGGCCTTTTCATCCTGTTTGATTTTCGAGAGGCGCGTGGTCGTGGCGCAGACGGGCCGATCATACATGAACTCGTTCGGGGTGGAGTACTGCAGCTTTCGGATCCCATTGCCGTCAAAATCGAAAATCGCCGCGGCTCTTTCCTTTCCCAGAACCTGCTCGACGATCTGAGCGGGAGAATAGAGATCCGCTGCCGCAGGTTCGAGGAAGTAGACCAGCGCATCCCCGTTAGGGATGAAGGTCTTCTCAAAATGGAACACGGTGCGTGGGCCGTCGAAGTAGAAGGGATGGTGATTCCAATCCTCAAACCAAACACCCCACAACCGCGTCTTGGTATTGGCGATGGGAAAAGAGTAGTCCAGATACGGTTCCCGGAAGGAGGCTTGGCGGCCTGAGGTCACAAAGAATTGGCCCATCCAGCGCGCCGGGAAAGGCCGTTCCCACCCAATCGGAACGTATTCGCCGAGCCAGTCCTCCTTCAAGGGTTCTCGATGCCAAAGGCGAGGG
>JADLHS010000219.1 GCA_020848635.1 Limisphaerales bacterium | reverse complement strand
GCCACCGGAGCCACTCCGCTTTCGCCGCGTAGCGACGCGGCCACATTGGCGGCCACCATTCACCGGTTGGCACGCGTTCAGGAGTGGATGGCGGACGCGGGCATGAAAAAGCTTCTCGCGCAATGCCGCCGACTGCCGGTCATGCCTCGGCTTTACTCTGAAGTGACGGCGGAGCTGGGCTCTCCTGAGGGCTCGCTCGAAGTGGTGGCCCGATCCATTGCCCAAGATCCGGTCATGACCGCCAAGATTTTGCATGTGGTCAACTCGGCTTTCTTTGGTCTCGGCCGGGAAATCACCGAGCCATACGAAGCCGTGCTGTTTCTCGGGGCGGAAAGAACGCGCTCGCTTCTGCTGTTGGCCGGCGTCTTCACCCAATTTGAGGATCTCAAATGCCCGGGTTTTTCCGGAGAGCAGATCTGGCATCATAGCCTGCAGGTCGGAACCATG
This sequence comes from Limisphaerales bacterium, assembly GCA_020848635.1. Classification (GTDB taxonomy): domain Bacteria; phylum Verrucomicrobiota; class Verrucomicrobiia; order Limisphaerales; family JADLHS01; genus JADLHS01. The sequence continues at coordinate 2,577 of JADLHS010000219.1, read as the reverse complement.
GCGCGCACCATCACCGTGGCCGAGGTCAAAAATGTAAAATTGGCGGAAGCGGCCTTCACCGCCGGACTCATCCACGACATGGGCAAGCTGATTCTCATGGCCAACGTGCCGGCGATGTGCGTTGCTATTGACCAACTGCACAATGGAAAGAAAGTAACCCAACGCGAAGCGGAGTTACAGGTCTTGGGCACGACTCACGCCGAACTGGCGGCCTGTTTGCTCGGTAACTGGGGATTGGCGCTGCCCGTATTGGAAGCCGTCGCCTGGCATCATTGTCCAACCCGTTCCGGTGATCGGGAGTTTACCTTGCTCACGGCCGTCCACGCCGCGAACGTCTTCGCCTATGAGTCCGGATCCGTCAGCAACCCGGTCGCGATGCCGGAGTGCTTTGACCATCAATACCTGCTCCGCATTGAACGCCTTGACCGCCGGAACGACTGGCGGAAAGCGTGCGGCGTTCCGCTCCGACAGGAAGAGGCCGGGGACCACGCCCGTGTTCGCCCCCGCCGCGAGGCCAAGGTCAACTAAACGCCAATTCACCGGGGAAGCTTCCCGACGAAGGCCAGGGAATAAATTTATGGGTTGGTGGGGAACGCGCTGCCGCGCGATGGGGCCGACCGGCAGGTCGGCCCCGCCAATCCTGTACGCAACCTGCGATCTGGTTTGACTTTCAGATCTCTGACCCGTGCGAAGGGCGAGCGCAGGTCAATTTCGATTGGAATTCGACTGCTGGGGTTGTCGAAAACACAAAGTTATTTGCCTTGGGTTTGGGCCTGTGATTTACTGTTTCTGCGCTGGACGCCGGAAGGTGAGCTCAGCGGCGAGTTTAGAGTTGATCGAGCCGACTAAAAACAAACTATGCTGACTGAAACCGAAGAAAATGCCGTCGTCGCGAAAACCCGCGAATTATGCACCACCATTTTGGAGCAGTCTGGAATGGGTGTCATTCGCAGGAATATTGATGCTTTCATGGCGGACGAAAAATCGCGGTCGCAATATGAATCCCTCATGGCCAAAGGTCAGGCGTTGCACGAGAAGCAGCATAAATCGCTGCCGTTGAGCGGCGAAGAGATAGGAGAATTTGAACGCCAGCGCGAGGCGATGTTGAATAATCCAGTGGCCCGCGGGTTTCTTGATGCGCAAGAGGCTCTGCACCATCTTCAGGAATCCATCCAGACGCAGGTTTCCAAGACGCTTGAACTCGGACGGTTGCCTGCCGCCGAGGACTTGGAATCTGGTTCGTGCGGTCATGGCTGCGGCTGCCACCACTGATTCGCCGGGAATTGATTTTGTTTGCGTCGCCACTTAGCAGGTAACCGCTGAGTGGCGATTCTTCAGTACGCCAGACTAAATTTGAAACGGAGGATGTTATGGCAGCGGATGGTGTCGATTGTCGTCCGATTGCGCCAACCCTGGCAGGTCATCTCGCCAACCACGCTCTTCCGCCGGGCACTTACAGCATCGGCAATTTCCTTGCTCAGATCAAAATCCCCCCGCACACACTCGTGATTGGGGCAACCGAAGGAAAAAACCGACTTGGCGTTCGCAAGGTTTACCGTGTACTTGACCTGGCTGCTGCGGTGGACCCCTTCGGGATCGAAAAACTCCAAGTTTACAGTCAAAGATTTCAATTTTTGAAACTTTTCGGCGAGACTAACCGAGTCCTTGATGCGGATGGACTCCTGCAGTCGATATTCCGCACGGGCCCCGGGTTTTTGGTGATGCATATAGTTTTGATTCGGCGGTGTACGCGGAGCAGCGTCCAGTTGGCGCGCGGGTTTGATGCTCAAGAGCGGACCGCTTCCCGCCGCTGTTTGCGAATGGCCCGGAGGTGACCAAAGCCAACGAGCTTGCGGCGTTGTTCGTCCCAGAGGCGGAAGGTGAAGGACTTGAAACTAGCGAAGAGCGTGATGGGTTTCACGGTCTGAAATAGCGGCTCCGCTTTGTGACATTTCTCCAGATAATAATTTGGAATCCGCGAGCTCAGGTGATGGATGTGATGGAAGCCGATGTTCCCGGAAAACCATTGGAGCAAACGGGGTAGTTTGTAGAACGAACTACCCTTCAAGGCCGCTGTGGCGTAGTCCCAGTTTTCGCCGCGTTCCCAATACACCCCCTCAAACTGATGTTGAACATAGAACAACCAGACGCCTGTTGTGCCCGCCACCATCAACACAACCAACTGAATCAAGAGATAAGCTTTCCAGCCAAATGCCCAGATCAGCCCGCCCGCGATGAGCAGCAGCGCGAGATTCGTCCAATACACGGAGAGGCGTTCACGCAGGTTGGCCTTGGGATTCGGAATCCGTTGCCAGATCACTAACAAAAACAGCGGTGCGATCACAAACAGAATGAACGGGTTTCGCACCATGCGATAAGAAAAGAGTTTCAAGCGGGACGATTCCAAATACTCCTGCACGGTCAACGTCCATACATCGCCGGTGCCGCGCCGGTCCAGATCGCCGGAACTCGAGTGATGGATGGCATGCTCCCAGCGCCAGTGGTAATAGGGCGTGAACGTTAGAACGCCGGTAATGGCCCCCCAGATATGGTTGGCGCGCTGCGATTTGAAAAAGG
>JADLHS010000218.1 GCA_020848635.1 Limisphaerales bacterium | reverse complement strand
GTTGCGGAGGGCTCATTCGGCCCCGGCAAAATCCGTGTGGGGCACGACTCTCGGGAAACTCACCCCGTTAGAAAACCCCAGAATCCGCAGAAGACGATGCGCCGACTTCTCGCGGAGCGGTTTAGTTCAGCAAGGCCTGAATGATGGCGTCGGCGAGGGCTTTCATCCCCTGGTCGCCCGGGTGACCAGCCACCCCATCGTGCGTAAAGGACCGTTCCGAGCGGGCGGCGTTGGCGGGCTCGCGGCCCAGGGGGCCGGCGTCGACAAAAATGGCGTTGGCTTCCTGGCTTGCCTGCCTGAGGACTTCGTCCTTGGCCGGATCGGCCCAGAAACAACTGCGCACTAGCACCAGCGGATGTCGTTTCGCCAGGGCGCATCGCAGGATGTTCATCACCCCGGCGTGGAATTGTGCCTTGGCATGCTCGGAGTTCAGTGGCGGAACATTCTCGCCGATGGCCAGTATCACCAGGTCGGGATCGAACGCGAAGAGGTCTTTCATTTGCCCGTCCACGTCATAGGTCGCGTAATTGCGTTCAAAATCCGCGATGTTGCTCACTCTGATCTGGGGCGCGGCTCCGGTGCGCCGGGTGAGGGCGTTGGCCACGAGATGAACATAATCCTTGTCCGCTGAACTCGCCGCCATGCCCCAGTTCCCGGTCCAGCCGATATCGTCCTTGGGCCCATGCAGGGTGATGCTGTTGCCCAGGAACAAGATTCGGCGGATCGCCAAGGGCTTGATCTCCGGTTCCGCTGTGACTGGAAACATGGAAATCCGGAACTTGGTGCAACCATACGGGATAAGCGTGACGGTCTCCGCCGGTTTCGACCGCGTGGTCGGCAGCAACGGCAGCCGGGGGGCTTTCGGGTCGGGGTTCCAGGCGACCTCGATCGCGTTAGCCTGCAATCTGAGCGGCGAATTCAGCGGCCAGTCCCATTGGGCTGGCATTGCCGTGCGTTCCACGGTTACACCGGGATTTTGCAGGTCTAGCGCGAATTTCCAGCGGGCGGATGGATCGGGAGTGTTGGCATCGGTGGTATCCGGGATGGGCAGCGCAAAGAGCAGCGGGCCGTACGAAACCGAGGCGTAGGGCACACCCCGGGTGCTGGTTGCTTCAGGAATCGTCACCGGCGTGACGCGATGTGCACCGTCGTATGGCGGGCCCGACGCCGCATCGCGCCCCCGTTGCACGCTGGCGGTCATCGGCAAACGCAACCGCACAATATCGCCCGGATTCCAGTTTCGGCTGATGCGCGCGAACCCTCGTGGGTTTCGCTCCATGACCACGGCGGAGTCGTTCACACTCAGGGTGGGAGCTACGCACCAATCTGGTATGTGAAAGTCGAGTGGGAAGGCCGCCGCTCGGGCTGGTCGCACCGATATTTCGATGGTTTCATTGAAGGGATAGTCCGTTTTGCAGTCGAGCCTGACGGGCACGCGGTCAGCCACCAGCGCAGTCACTTTGCAGGGACCATAGCAAGTTGCGGCCAGACCATTGTCATAGGTGGTCATCCACATGTGCGTGACATACCAAGGGACAATCCGGTTGAGCGCCGCGGTGCAGCAGAGGGGTGAGTGCTTCCGCTGATAGGCGCCGCCGCCGGCCATGGGCCCGTGGGGAAAGTTCGGCGACAAATTGGCGAATCGGTTGGGGCTCTGGAAATAGACGTGCGACTTGAAATCACGCGTCACCGTGGCCGGCCCCGCATTAAAGAAGGCCCGTTCGATGCGATCCGCCATTCGACCTTCACCACTCACGGAGAGCAGGCAGATCTGACTCCAGACGTAACCGGCCACATCGCAGGTTTCACTCCCGCGGAACGCCCCGGTGGGACCATACCACTCGTCCGAGACCGGCACGCCGTAAGGCTGCATCGCAACGTGCTCCAGCAGATCGTGCCAGCCGACGGCTGCCTGGAGGTAGCGCGGGTCGCCCGTCCACAGATAGCCCACGGCCCAAGGCGTGGTGCTCTCGATGAATTCAACCACATGGGCGTTGTCCACCGTCGTGCCCGGCTGCAAGTTTGGTTCCTTGCGATAGCGGTTCAGATTCGGCAACAGCCCCCCCTCGGGCTTGAACATGGCGTCCAAGGCAGCGGCGATGCCGGGGTTGCCCGTCCAGGAGTAGGTGTCAAAGGCCGGCCACGGATTCGACATGTTGCCGGTGATGGACCGCAGACACTCCGGGTCAGGCGCATAGGCTTTCTCCAGCGCATCCAAAATGTGTTTATCCCCCGACCCGGCGTAGAAACCTGTCATGGCGCGGCCCAGCAGGCCGCAAGCCCAAAGGGGCCAGCCTCCCAACGCGGCACTGACCGCTTTCTGGTCGGCGGAATTGTTCCGGTCCAGCCACCAAAGAAACAGCATGCCGTTCGTATTCATGGGGTCGGCCACCGCGTAGAGTCGCGTTTTGGCCTGTTGGATCAACGCCTCATCGTGCAGGGCGAAGCCCAGGCGAGCCAGGCCATCAAACCAATACCCGCCCCCCTCGTACGGCCAGGCCCCTTTGTACCAAAGGAGGCCTTCACCCGTCATCTTGTGATCGGAAGCCCAAGCCCGCTTGAACTCGTTGTCGTACTCGTCCATGTGGCCGGTGAAGCCGTCCCGCGCAGCCAGACACCAGTCGCGCAACCATCCGGCGGGTTCGACGGCACCGGGAGACAGCGGGAGGAAGGATGGTCGGGTCGGCGGCTCAAAGGGCCGTGCGTAATTGACCCTTACCGGAGCGACTGGTGCATCCGCTGCGAGTGCATTCAACGCTGACACCGTGCTGACCGCAACCAGGGTGAGCTTTAGGAAGGCGTTCTTCATTTTCATAAAGTTCTGTGCGTGTGATGGCAGTTCGTGCGGGGAAGGTCAAAATATTTAATCCGAAGGAGTGCGGTGCGGAGAGTGGGAGTTGAACGAGCCTGATGCAGCAAAAGCAGAAGCGGGCAGGGGGGTGACTACAAGTATGCTCATTCCACTCGTTTGGGTATCGCCCAAGTATTCCGAAAGGCAGCGTGCGACACCTGTACGAAAAGGCACCCCAGCCAAAGCTGTAAAGTGGTTCGAAGGCTGCGTTTTTTCGTTGGTACTGGCTCAACGCACGGCGTTTCGCCAAGTCGGGATTTACACGGAATGTCTAAAACGCTGCACTTTGCGCGATTCTGCGAGGGTTCGGTCATCCATCACCAGATGCACGCTCCGGTGGTCGATGCTGGACAACTCTCCTTCGGTCGTGAAATAAAAGGCATCCCGTCGCGCCCCCTGGGCTGGTGGTTATTGTTTGTTCGCGGGCGCCGGCGATTCTGCAATTAAGCCGTGGTTGCGTCCCATCCAATAAGGCAGCAGATAGGCCGCCCCATCGTCTTCAACTCGACCGTCGCCCCCGGCATCGGGCACGAACGGATCGGCGTTCCATTTGGCGAAAGCGGACTCGTCCACCGGCAGCGATTTGAGCAGCACGGGCCGACCAAAGCGATTGGCCCAGGGCCGGAACGTCACATCGGCGCGATGGCTGTTTTCCTGCCGCCAGAGCCGCCGGTCGGTCGGCACCTGCCGTAGATTCTCGATGGCGCCCATGATGTTCGCGTAGTCCGGATCCACCGTGGCATAAACGAAAGTGAAGAAAGCAGAATTCTCCGCCTTGATCACCTCGTAGTGCCGCCGCACGCCGCGCAAAAGGGCGGCACGGATGACGGGATCGCGTTCCAACTGGAGAATCGGATACCAGGCGACGAAGCCGAGTTGGTTGTCCGAGTGATTGTCCTCGTCGGGGAAGACTTTTTTCGAGAGTTGCGTGTTGTTGAGATAACCGTGCTCACGAATGAGTTTCTGGTAATGTGTGTTGTATTTGGCGTCACCAGTCACATGATGGGCCACTTTGAGAAAGGAGAGGATTTGGAGGCTGTTCAGGCCGCATTCAAGGTAATGCTCGGGATCGTCATTCAACGATTCCGGATTCCAGAAACCCCAGCGGGTCCGCTTTCCGGTCCAATCGATGAGCTGGTAGTTGTGATCGATAATGTAATCCGTCACGGCGCGGATCTGGCGAATGCATTGCTCCTTTTCGGCCGGATCTTCCCGGGCGATATGTTCATAGTAGGCGTAAAATGCCAGGTAATGCCCGTCAATCTCGTCACTGGAGGTGTCACTCTTCCAATAGAACTTCCCATCTGGCGTGGGCTGCCATTGCCGGTCCCGCGATTTCCCCAGTTCACGTGGCAGGATACTGCGCGCCACCAAACCGGGGGTGCCCGAGGCGCTTTGCAGGTGGTAGAGAGCGTGCATGCTCGCACGAGCCGACGCCTTGGCGGACTCATCCTTCGTTGCCCCGTAGCAGAGTGCAAGCGCTGTCACGTGGTAAGCGGTCCAAAGCCCGTCGTTGTCATTGTCGCCGATAATGTGTTTTGTTGGTTTTCGCGCGTTATCCAAGGTGCAATCCGCGACCAGGCCGAAGCGTCGGTGGCGTTCGTTGACGAGCCGTTCAATGGTGCGCGCCTTCTGTTCCAACGTTGTGGCAACGGCGTCAATGCGCCCCACGCCACAGTCAGTCAGAAAATACGCCGGCATGCCTTCGGGGGCCAGCGCAATGGCCCGGACGCGATCCCCTGGCAAGTACCGTGGCCCCTGGCGGTAGAACCACCGGCGGCCGGCCGAGGCGGGACGATGGAGCACGGCGCCCTTGGAAGTGCCAATCCAGACATTGTCCTCCCGGTCAATGGCGAGTGCGGTGACATCCTCGACCGGTAGTCCTTGGCGGCCGCGTATGTCGTGCCACTTGCCGTTGGCGTCACGCAGACTGAGGCCAAGCGGCGTGCCCACCCAAAGCACGCCATGGGAATCCTGAGCCAGGGCGGTGATGCGGGTGGCCAGTGGGCCGTCAACCCCGTAATCTTCGTGGCGCAAGACCGCCGCGCCCGGTTTTGTGCGGAAGTAAAGGCCGTGGTCTGTGCCGAACCATTCCCCTGCGCCACCAGCGTCCAAATGGGCGGTGGCGATCCCGCCCGTAGGAAGCTGCGCCAGCTCATTAATCAGTCGGACTCGCCCATCCGGCCCCACGTCCAATCCCAGCGCTCGTTCCGCGGAACTTGTGGAGAAGGATTCTTCAATCGCGCCGACGTGTTCGGTGAAGGGCCCAACCGTGATCGGCAGTTGCTTGGGGACGCCAAGCTTTTCCCAAGGCGGCAAAACGTTGGATAGAGGGATTGCCGGTTCGGCCTTGGCGGCACTAACACCCAGCAACACCATCAGGCTGATTTGCAAGAGTTTCACGAATCCAAACGTGTCGCCCGGTTTTCTGCGGCGCAAGCCATTTCGTCACCGTTCGACGCTTGAGTCGGAAATTGCCCCGCGTCCGGGTGAGAATCCCGCTGGCGCGCTGGTTTGACGAAGCGCAAGCCGACCGGGCTTTGGCGGTTTGACCTTGCCCGCCAGGCCGAGGCCGGTGAATGATTCCGGGTGCATTCCGTGAAGATCAGGCGCGATTCCGATTGTCGGCGTTCTGGAAGGCGTGAGAATGAAGATTATTGCTCCATTTGCGTGCCCGCGCGTCATTCTTGGTTCAGATTGCTGGCGATCGTAATTCTCATCCTGGTTATGGCCTTTCTCACGGTGGTGGCGATCGCTGCGAGATGAGCTGGGCCGGCGGTGGCCTGTCGAAAAGGGGAGGTGACTGGACCTGTCTCTTGGCAACCCCGAAGGACTGGTTCTACACGAATTTCGAGAATTCCTATTTTGGCAAAGGGCCGCACCACGCCCCAAAATGACGAGCTACGCTGCGGGGGCAATCAGGCGGAAAAAAACGCTACTGGGGGAATTCGTGATGGTCGTCGTCTTGGTGGTTCCATCATCAAGGACGTTGCCGATGTAGTTCGTCCAGGGAGTGGCATTCAAATCAGCGGTTTGCTGCAAGGCAAAGCCGGTGGCGCTGCTCGGCCAGGCAAGAACAATGTACGATCCGACGCGAGCAATAGAAATCTTCGGCGGATCCACACCCGTGGAGGTGACGGTGAATGGCTTGGTAGTAGCCAAGCCACCGGCGGCAATCACCGAAATCGGTCCGGTGATCGCGCCAAGGGGCACGGTGGCGGTGATCCGTTCGGCGGAGTTGAAGGTGAACGAGGCGTTCAGTCCGTTGAATGACACGGTGGTTGCGCCCGTGAAATTGGTGCCGTCAATGACGACGGTGCTATTGGCGTTGCCGGCGACGGGCGCAAAATCGGTAATGCCACAGGCCGGGGCGCCGTCCACCTTGGCGCGCAACACCGTGGCTACATTCGCGTTCAAGGCGGTGAAGAACGTGAAACTGGTGTTGGTCTGCAAATGATTTACCGAGGTGAGGTAATTCTCCCAGGGATCGGAGCGCACCCCCTGGAGGTTTGGAATGTTGACGGCGATGACGCGGGTGGCGGTGGTGATGCTGGAGGGCGAGTCGCCACTGCCGGTCGGCACCACCACGATGATTTTCCAAACATTGCTGGCAATCAGGATTTGACCGGCCGAAGCAGTGGATGCCCCGCTGAAGCCTTCCGGGCCGCAGGTGATGAGGACCTCGTTCCCGGCGGCGGCGAGGGTGCGGCAGTAGGTTTCCAGATTGGCCCACACGCCCTGATTGTTGTCGGGGGCCTGGGGCATCATGTTGGACATCAAGAAGGTTTCCTCGTTGAGGGCCACACTCACGGTGCGATCGCCGGAGGGGCACAGGTGGCCGCGGTCGTAGCCCGAGCCGCTGTAATCGGTGGGCTGCACCCAGTAGAAATCCGGCGGCAGGTTGGTGTCCGCGAAGAAATTGGGGGACCGGCCGCTGGTGCCGGTGTCGTCGGTGGTCAGATTCCAACTGGCCCAGTTGGGTTGCCGGCGGGTGTCGTTGTAATCGAGGGCTTCGACGTCGCGCTGGATGAGGTAGTGACTATGGACATTGGTATGCGCCGAGGCGTTGCTGGGATTGCCAAGCAACATCTGGTAGGCGATCCCAATGGTGGCATGCGCGGGAACGATGCCGAGCAGCAGCCAGCAGAGGGTGAGGCCGCGCGCAACGCGGGGGCAGGAAGCCGGTCGCCCCATGGGTTAGCGGCTGCCTTTCCGTTTTTGATAATAATGAAAGGCGATCTCCCAGACGAGGTAACCGGACCCGAGTCCGACCAGATAAACCCACCATGGCAGGTCATTAAACATTGAGGTGATCTCGGGCGTCAGACCCACTTCCGAAGCCGCGACCGTGTTGGTTGCCGTTTCGGCGGGCGTGACCTGGAGGTTGCGGTTGGAGGCGATCGGGGCGGCAGACGGCGCTGTCAGGAGTGAACTGCCGTCCGGAGCATTGGTGCCGCGGTGATAGTGATAGATCCCGGTCGCACGATCCGTATGTCCGCCATTGGCGTCCAATCCCCCCGGGTGAGCGATGGCGCCAAACGCGCCCAGCAGCGCGGACAAGTAAATGAGCGCTCTGGTTTTCAATGGTATCGAACGGCTTCACTGATCATTGATTGCCAAGCCTCCTTTGATTCGGGTGTCACGTCAAGTCGGGTTGCTGCGGAATTCAGGGGGGACGCGCTCCTAAGCTCTGGTACGTGCTTTGTCTTTATAAGGCTTTCATGAGAGAAGCTGCAAACGTATCTGACGTTAACGGACGTCACGAAAGCGCAAAGCATTGGCGCTGGACGGCAAGGCCATCCGCCGCGCCCTGAATCAAGGCGACAACACCCGCGTCATCGTCAGGGCGTGGGCGTGGGCGTGGGCGTCCCAACGCTGCCTGTTGGTGGAACGGTGAAAAGTCAAAGACAAGTGGAACGAAGTTAAGACGATCCTGGAGTTGTTGGGCGCGTTGGAAATGGCGGGCTGCATCCTCACCGCCGCCTGACCATCAACCTTCTTGTACCGAGACAAGACGTGGAAATGCAGCATCACAGTCAAACTGCTACGCGCCAGCATTGATCCCGATGCCCTCAAACTGATCCTCGCAATTTGAGGTGCGTCAGCTCTGTTGCGCCACGTCTCCCTCCTTCACAATCGTAGGGCTACACTGTCGGTTTGGAAATTTAGGCTAATGTTTCAGTTAAGTGTGGTGAATGGTAACGGATCCTTGTTCTGCGGATATGCGTGAATTAGCATCCCGCCATGAATTTGACCAACAGCAAAATCAACCGTCGCCATTTTTTGCGGCGGGGTGCCGTGGCTCTCGGGGCTGCTGCGGTCGGGCCGATGATCGTTCCAGCTTCAGTTCTGGGCCGGGCGGGAGCTCAAGCCCCCAGCGAGCGGATCGCGATGGGCTTCATCGGGCTGGGTGGCCAGGGCACCGGCCATTTGCTGGGGGGCGCCTGGACGTATGTGGCGGGCGGTTACATTTCGCGCCCGGACGTGCAGGTGCAGGCAGTCTGCGACGTGCGCAAGGAGCGCCGCGAATCCGCCCAGCAGCGGTGCAACGAGTATTACGCCACAAAGCTTGGACAGGCTGGCTACAACGGGGTCCGCGCCTACGAAGATTTTCTGGAGGTTCTCGCCCGGCCCGATATTGACGCGGTGCTGCTGGCGTTGCCTTATCACTGGGCGGCACCGATGGCTACGATGGCGGCGCAAGCGGGCAAGGATGTTTATTGTGAGAAACCCATTGCCATCATGGTGAATCAGGGGCGCAACCTCGTCGAGACCTGCAGGCGTTTCGGACGTGTCTACCAGGCCGGCATGCAACAGCGCTCCGAATACGGCGGCAAATTCCGCATCGCTTGCGAGATGGTTCGCAACGGTCGCATTGGCCAGCTCAAGGAGGTTTACGCCTATCGTCAGCCAGGGGTCTTTTTTCCGACCGAATGGACTTCGGATCGGTCGGTGCCGGTCCCGGCGGGATTTGACTGGGATCGCTGGCTTGGCCCGTTGCCCTGGCGTCCGTTCGGTGGCGAGGCCGGCCACGCGATTTCAGGGATTTACATCGGCGACTTGAACTGGAGCCCGCACCATTACGACATCATCCAATGGACGGTAAATCCTGATCCGACTGCGTTGGTGGAAGTGGAGTACGAGAAAAACGCGGTCCCGGCTTCCGGCGCGGCGGCCTATCCGAATGGTGCGGCGGGGCGACCGGAAGATGGGAATGTACATTATCATTATGCGAATGGCGTGGTGGTTCACTCGACCAGCTACCCCGGCGAACCGATTGGGAACGTGGGCGGTGCTGTCTTCGTCGGCACGGAAGGGCGGATCGCGGTGGACCGCGTCAACCTCGTTTCCTATCCGGAGCGGATTCTCAAAGAACCATTGCGGCCCACCGACGCCCGGGCGGAGCGCAACAGTGGGCACTCCGACAATTTTCTCGAGTGTGTTCGCTCCCGGCGTCCGACCATCTGCAATCCGGCTACCGCCGTCTATACCATGAATGCGATTCTAATTGGTGGCATTGCCATGGCCCTGCAACGGGCGGTCAAATGGGATCCGGCCAAAGGCCAATTTCAAGGCGATCCGGCGGCCGATCGGCTGCTCGCCTACACCCCGCGTCCCCCGTGGCGGTTCTGACTGCCGTAGGAAGCACCCTGATTGCCCCAATTAAGAAATTTCCATGAGAACGAAACTACTGCCCCATTTCCTCGTCGCGAGTCTTCTGGTGTTCGCTACCACCCAGCTCCGTGCCGCCGAGCCCGAGCTCATAGCGACACTTCAATCAGCCGCCAGCGTTCCTGATAAATGTGCCGCCTGCGTTCAGTTGCGAATCGTTGGCACGGCCCGATCAGTGCCTGCTCTAGCCGGGTTGCTCACCGAAGATCGGACTTCGCACGCCGCCCGCTATGCGTTGGAGGCGATCCCCGGGGCGGAGGCAAGTCTCGCCCTGCGCCAGGCGTTGGGCAAGACCACGGGCCCGTTCAAGGCTGGCGTGATTGACTCGCTGGGATGGAGACGCGATGCGGAATCGCTGCCCTTGCTCAAGCCGTTGCTCGCGGATCCGGATCCCATAATTGCCTCAGCCGCCGCTGCGGCGTTGGGCAAAATTGGCGGTAAGGATGCCCTCGCTGCGCTCACCGCGGCGCGACGGCAATCGCCTCCGGCCGCTCTGCCTGCCGTGCTCGATGCTCAATTGCAAGGTGCCGGGCAACTCCTGGCGGGGGGCCATGCCTCGGAGGCGGCTGCAATTTACCACAGTTTGTTTGCTGCCAATCTGCCGACGCAAATCCGTATCGCGGCGTGGCGCGGCTTGGTGCTGTCGGAGCCCAGCCGACGGGTTGCTTTGATGACCAAAGCGTTGGCCGGTACGGATCGTTTGACCCTTCGCGCGGC
>JADLHS010000217.1 GCA_020848635.1 Limisphaerales bacterium | reverse complement strand
GGCCTTGCCCGTCGGAAAGGGGTCTTGGTTTTGAGCACTCATAGGTTTTCAGGTTGGCGTCTCCTGCGCCACCGGTACCGCCGGCGGTTCCCAATCCACAGCGTGCCCATCCGCAGCCGCAGCCGCACCGCAATCCATTTCGCCATCCTCAGTGTCACTCTCCGCGCGCCCACCACAATTGCCAATCGTATGAATGGATAACAGTCCGACTCGCCCGCCCGGCGCGCTGACCGGCGCGTCGCCATTGCTACTTGGGCGTCGGTCGCTTCGGGTTTTCATTCAACTCGAAATGCTCCAAAAGCCACCGGCAGTTGAGGACTTTTTCCACCAGATCCAGCGGCAGATAAAAATACTGGCAGGAGGGTTCGAAGCCGATATGTGCGTCCTGCTGCACGAGCGTGAAGAGCTGCCGGGCCAGCGCGATCTCAGACTCCAACCGTCGTTTCATCTCCTGCCGCAATCGCTGGCGTTCTGCGACCGGCATTGATTCGCCCGACTTCGTGAGGGCATCCCGGGCGAGAACAAAGGCACCTTGGTTGGCGACCGCCTCGAAGTGCATGGCGGCGGCCCGGGCGAAGCGCAAATCGGCCGCGACTTCGGCCCGGCGATCGCTCGGCGTCGCTTGCACGGCCAGCGCTAATTCAGCAATCCCCGCCCGCCAGCCTTGCGCAACTTTCTCGAACTGCGTGATGAACACCTCGGGCGGATACGGTCCCCGCCAGCCATCGAGATCATCATACGGAAAGCCCCACATCGTGGCAGGGTACCCCGTCTTCGCCGGATACAAGGGATTGGCCGGCCCCCATTGCGCGGGCGAGGTATAGACCACGCTGACATGAAACGGGTACTGCCGAAAACCATCACTCATCTTCGTCCAAGCCTTGCGGGCATGGGGAGCGCCTTTGGAACCAAATCGCTCCCGGGCCACCACTTCGAGCGAGGTAGCAATGTCTGCCCCCAGTGACCGGTTGATCTCCTGAGCGAGCCGGAAGTTGGGCGAGGGATAGCCACCCATCGTCCAGCCGATCAACATGGCATCCAGTTTCTGGGGCGCGAGCTTGTGGCAATGTTCGGCGACCAGGTCCATGACCGGCAAATAGGGAATGGTCGCCAGTTCGCAGGTGTTGTTGAACTGAATCTCCGTCCCGCGTTTCAGTCCCGCCGCCTCCGCCAACTTCCAATGCCGCAGCGCGCGGGGTCCCGGGCCAACCGCCGAGATCGAGTATTCGCCCACCTTGCTTGGGATGCCGCCCCGTTCAATGGGCAGATTCCATTCGCTGACCGACATCAGACTCACAGACTTGGGCAGCTTCGCGATCATATCTGGCGCATCGCCATGACCGCGCCAGCCCCAATCCGACACCAGCACTTTGGCGTGGGGATTTTCCCGATGCACGCCGGCCGCGATAACGGCGTTCACTTCCGTGATGATGTCCGCATCGCTACGCGCCTGGCAGCGGGGGCAAGCGCTCCAGCCGCCATGCGAGGCGCAGCTCGTCAGGTTCTCGGAAGCCGTGATCGTATAGACTCCGGCCAGGCCGGGAACTTCGCCGAATACATGCGCCAGCGCATCGCCCAGCCACTGGCGGACGGCGGGGTGGGAGGTACACATGGCGGTCAAATCGCCTTCCCGAACGCCCGCCAATTCCGGGCGGTTCTGGAAGAAACTGGCGGTCATTGCGCGGGGCTCGTTCAAGTAGAGATAAACGCCGATGCCATACCGCCGCGCCCGCTCCACGAGCAGCCGCAAATTCGCGAGCCGCTGTGCGTGATCCTTTCCGAATTCTGGGAACACCGTTCCGCCTGGCGCGAGGTCGCGCAAAACGCCTTGCAGCCAGACGCCGTTGATCCCCACCGCCGCGAGCCGCTGGAGCAAGCCGTCCGGATAAGGATTCAGATCCGGGTTGAGCAACGGATCGCCATAGACGGCCACATAGGAATACACCAGCCGCTGCTGCTCACCCTCGCTCGGCGCCGGCGGCTGGGCCTCACCGGGCAATGGTTTCGACAACTGGCGCACGAAGTCGAATCGAGGGACACCGGGCCGGCGGATGGCCGCGCCAAAGTCCGCTTTGACCACCCGGCGAATCTCCGCTGCTCGACGTTGCGCGGCTTGGTCGGGTACCCGGTAGTGGAGCGGCTCACACCTCGGCTTCACCCGCCCGAGTTTGATCCAGAGAAAGTCCTCCTCGCGCAGGGTGAAGCCGAGCCGCTCCGGCGTCCATTCCAGGAGCTGGAGCAATTGTTCGTAAGGCAGGAGATGCCAGTTGCGGCGGATGACGGTGGCGTAACCCCGCTTCATCATATCGGGTGGGACACTCGATACTGGTGGCAAGCCCATGGACTCGGCAATCGCAGCGACGTTGCGCTCCGAGGTGCCGAGGACTTGCGCCAGCTTCACCGGCGCGACGACTTGCCAGTTCCGCCATATGAACTCGTGAACGCGATCGGGAAAATACGGGCTAACGAGCGCGGGACGCGCGTCGCCTTGGGGCAAAACCGGATTCTCGTCCGCATCCGCGCCTCGCGATTCCACCCCGGCAACCAACGTCAGGGCGACCCCAAGACAGGCCAAAAGGCATCCGCCGCGATTCCAAAACCATCGCGCCGGGTTCTCCCGGTTCGCACGCGTCAACTTCAGCCGCGCAGGAGGCAGGATCAACCTGTCACCGACGACGGGAGGAGAACCCACTGACCGCACGCTGGGGCGCGCGACCTTGAACTGGCTGGGCAGGCTTGGACTCATGCCCGTTTCATTTTAGTTCCACGGTTTCCGCTGTCCACAATCTCACGGGTCCAAGCAAACCCGCTGGCA
Organism: Limisphaerales bacterium; assembly: GCA_020848635.1. GTDB lineage: Bacteria > Verrucomicrobiota > Verrucomicrobiia > Limisphaerales > JADLHS01 > JADLHS01. Next base: position 16,302 of record JADLHS010000217.1, on the reverse strand, counting down.
GGAGAGGCGCATTCTTCGACACCTTCGGCCCGGCGAGGAAAGTGTGCCGCTGCTCCGCCGGCAACGCCGCGTCGCCCACAAGCCGGTTGTTCCAGGGATTCACCACGACGATTTCAAGCGTGTTCGCGCCGGGCTTCACCGCGGACGTGATGTCCACCCGCCACGGCGCGAGCCAGAGGGTGGCGAGTTCCCGACCGTTCACGCGGACGGTGGCGAGATCGCGCACTTCGCCGAGATCGAGGAATAGTTGAGGGTTGAAATTTGAGGGTTGAGCGTTCCCCGGCTCCCAAGTGAACGTCTTGCGATAGGTAGCCGGGCCGGAAAAATACTTGATCGCGTCCTCGGAGCGTTTCGTCCAGTCGGTGAGTTGCTCGAACGAGACTTTCTCCACCATACCCCAGCCGGGCGCGAAGCTCGCTTCCCACGGCCCGGTGATTGCAACCGGCCGGGCAACGGCCGCCACCTTCAGTGAGCGTGTCTGGCCGTCGGCGAATTTCAACTCGTAATCGCCCGGCTGCCAGACTTGGGCCGTGATCTTGCCATCGGCATTGCGCGTCAACTGCGGCGGGAGTTCGTTCGCGTCCGTACCCAGACGTGGCATGGAAGTCATGAGGTTGGCGATCTCGGTTTCGCTTAACGGGCGGTCGAACGGCTCGATGGCCCCCAGTTTGCCGCGATACTTCGCGCCGCCGCCCTGCCCCGCGCCGGAATGAACGACGTGCGTGCTCTTCAATCCCTTCCGCACCGGCACACCGTTCAAATACAAACTTGGCTGCCCGTCACGATAAGCCACCGCCACGTGCGTCCAGTTCGTGAGCGACCCGGCGTAAACGAGCGTCGGCGCAAAGTAATTCGCCCCGTGTTCGAACAAGCACACGCCGTTGCGGCCGACGGCCAGCCCGCTGCCGGCGTTACCCGCGCCACCGAAGCCATCACCATGCGGCGCGGCAAACACGTCGTTGCGCGGCTCGCTCAGACCCGCGACCCCGCTGTTCGCCTCGCCAACCAACGTGGTGTCATCGTCGGGCTTCACCCAGACGGCAAACGTGAAATTGTTCGGGCGGTCGCTGATTGCTTCACTGACCGGTGGCTTTACGGTCGTGCCGAGAATTTCCTCGCCATTGCGCGTGACCGACACGATGCGGTCGGACTTGGGCGCGGCGGGCGCACGGAACACCACAAACACCGAACCTTGCGGTCCCAACGACAACGGCAGTTGCACGACGCCCTCCGCTTCGTCGTAAACCGCTGGACGTTCAATGCGGCCCGAGTCCGGCCACCACAACTCCGGCGCTTTGCCGCCGACTCGGAAGGCGGCGGTAGTTGTCAGGGTTACGGCTTTTGGATTCGCGACAAAGTAAATGTCCGCGTCTACACTGCGCCGATGGGTGAACCGGAGCTTCGTGGAACTTTCGAAATCGGGTTTCGAGCCGAGCGCGGTCAGAACTCCTCCCAAGAACGAACTCCATACGACCCGACCTTTACCAAACCTATGTTCGCCAAGTGAGTTCGGGTTTGGTTCGCCCCAAACCTCACGCGCTAGTTGTTGCACTTCCTCGTCACACTCCGGAAACTTCTCCAGGCTCGGCGAGCGCGATGGCGGCGGGCCGACGATGGTTGCCCCGGCTTTAACAAGATCGCGGATTTTGCGGAGCAGTTCCGGGCGCATAGTGGATTGCTTTGGCAATACCAGCACGCGATACGTCGTGCCATGCGGCAGCGCCAGCACGCCGTCCTTTACCCCGAGATGTTTCTCAATGACTTCGGCGTTGATGTAATCGAAGTCGCGGCCGGGCGGCAGTTCCGGCTGGCGCATGCCGGTCATCTTCGGCGCGTCCTCGCCGATGAAGTAGGCCACGTCCGCCACGCGATTGCCCTGCTGCAAGAGCCAGCAAGAGCGGCGCAGGTATTCAATCCACGCCTTCGATTGCTCGAACCAAGTGTTGTGCCGGTTGAACTCCGTGCCGAACCACGCGTTCACACCGGGAATCTTGTCCGCCCACGGTTGATGAATATAGACGTGCAGCACGAAGTGATTGATGCCCTCGCAGAACGCCCAGTCGCCACGGGCTTTGAGTGCGCCGGGCGAATTCTGAAACGCCGGGCCGCCCGTGAATGCCTCCGCCGAAACGATCGGGTTTTTGCCGTAGGTATTCACACACGACGACGCAGCGCGCAGTTCGATGGCGCCCAGATCGCCGGTGACCCAAAACTCGCCGCCAATGCGGTCGGACTCGCTGCCGTATTTAAGGAACTCGCTCGGAAACCCCCAGTGGCCGTAATTCTCCAGCCATAGCCCCAGACCAGCGGCCTGGCTGGCCGCACGCAAACCGCCGACGTAATCCGTCGCCACGCGCTCGGCCACGAGTCGCCGCAAGTCCCACAAGAACCGCTCGCTTTGATCCGCACTGCCGATGATACGACCCGTCAGCACCGGCAACCACGGCTTGGGATCGTAGCCGTAACGGCGCTGGAATTCTTTCCCGAAACCGTCCGTCCAGTTCTGGGAACCCATTTCGTAGCTGTCCGCCACGACCTGCTTGAACGCCCGGCGTTCGGACGCGGGCATCCGTTTCAGCAGTTCACCGATGAACGCGTCGAAGTGATGCTGCGCAAGCGAACGATTCATCTTGTCCACTTCCAGCCCGATCCCCTCCGGCGACGCCGGCGCGTTCTGCATGCCGGTGGGCGTCATGCCGGTGCGGAGGATGATCCAATCGCCAGGCGGCACGTCCCAGCGCAGCGTGCCATCGGCGTCAAGCTTTGCTGAAAGCTCGCGCACTTCGCCCACGGGCACGGCGAGCTTCGCGGCATCGGGTTCGGCCGGCGTCGGCCACATGTAGGTGTCCCACAGGGGCGTGGGTGTGGGGTGCATTTTGCCGAGTTGTTTTTCAATGAACGCTTCCAATCGCGCCGCGCCGGACAAGTTGACCTCCGCCAGCGCCGCGTCCTTGCCGCGCCCGAAAACCCCCGTGAACGCGAGCCGGAACTTCTTCGCCGTCGTGGGCGCGAACGAAATGGTCACGGGCCCGTGGGGCATCGGGCCGACGCCAATGCTCATGTTGGAGCGGTCAAACTTGAACTGACGGATGGTTTGCCATTTGCCGCCGGCATCAGCGGCTTCGAGCAAAACCTCCGCGCCGAAGGCCTCGGCGGCGGGATGAATGGCCAGACTGCGCGCCGTGAACGGGGACGCGGTTTCAATTTCGATGGTGAATGGCTCCTTGCCGGCGGGAATCGCCACCGAGGTTGCCAGATCGCCATCCGCGAGTTTCTCCGCGCCGTTGACCGGCGGAAAGCACGTCACACGCGGGGACGTGGCCGCGATCGCGCCCGCGTCCGCCTGCGGCGCGGGGAACGCCAGCACGGCGATGTCTTGGAATGGTTCCTTCGGCACGGGAAGTTTTTGCGAGAACTTCGCCGGGCCGGTGACGCGCGTTTCGGACGAGACGACGTAGCGCATTGCTTGCTCGGGCTTGATCCAGGGACCGCCGGATTGACTCCAGCCGGGGCAATTGAACATCCCGATGTTGACGCCGGTGCGGCCGCCTTCGCGGACGGTGTGTTCAACCAATTCCCACCACTCGGGCGTGAGCACCTTGACTTTGCCGGCGGGCACGTCGTCGAGAAAAATATTGCCGATGAGCACCTCGCCGATGCCGACGCGGGCCATTGCTTCGAGGTCGCGGGTGATGCCTTCCTTAGAAATGTTGTCACTGATCCAGTAGTAATAGCACCAGGGCTTGGTCTGGTCGGGCGGATTGGCAAATCCGGATTCCAGCGGGTCGGCCCTGGTCGCAAAGTTTAGGGACCAAACAGCGAACAGCAGAAGGATTCTGGTTGAGTTCATAAGTGATTGCCGTGAGTGGCTGACTTAAGTCGCGCGGGGAGGGGGTTGGGATTCGAGATATGCGTTACCAGGGAAACTTCCGCCACCGCTAAGCTTGGCCCCACCGGAGCCACCGCGCCCGCGCACCGTCGCCGGCGCGCCGGCCTTGCAAAACTCCCGACGACTCATGCTGGTAACTATTACGCGGCTTTCCTGAAGCAGGCCAGATGTTTTCAATCTCACCGTGGTCGTAAAAGTTTTTTCCTTGTCTCCGGCAAATGAGCAATCAAGGTTTTAGCCGTGACTAGAACAATCCTCCTTCCCCGTTTGCCGAGCCTGCCCGGAAACAAGCCTCCGACGACGGCGCTCGCTGTAATGTTGCTCGCCCTTGCCAGTGCGCACGCCCAACCCGCGGCGAATGCGCCAGGGGCCGCGAGCCCCAGTGAAAGCCCGCTCCTGGCGCTGACCCAATTATCCAATGCCCAAACCCGGCGCGTCTCCAGCACCAGTCCCGACATCAATAGCAACGGCGATTCGCGGGTCATCAGGGAAGGGCAGACGTTGGTCCTCGCCGAGTTGACCGGCCCGGGCGCGATTACGCACATCTGGAACACCATTGCCGCGCAGGATCCGTTCGCGGCCCGCTCGCTGGTGCTGCGGATTTATTGGGACGGAATGGACAAGCCAAGTGTCGAGTCGCCGCTGGGGGATTTCTTCGGCGTCGGCCACGGCGCGATTGCCAACTTCCACTCGCTGCCGGTAAGTGTCTCTTCCTATGGCCGTTCCCGGGCTTGTTTCTGGCGCATGCCGTTCCGCAAAAGCGCAAAAATCACCCTCACCAATGAGGCGCGTGGCTACGGCGATGTGGAGGTGTACTACTACGTAGATTGGGAACAACTGCCGAGCCTGCCGGAGGACGCGCTTTACTTCCATGCCCGTTACCACCAGGCTTTCCCCGCAACCGCCGGCGATTACCCAATCCTTGAAACCAAAGGCCGCGGCAACTACGTCGGCACGGTCTATTCCGTTCAACAGGTGAAGACCGGCTGGTTCGGTGAAGGGGATGATCACTTTTACATTGATGGCGAAACCGTGCCTTCACTGTGCGGCACCGGCACGGAGGATTACTTCAATGACTCGTGGGGGTTCCGCCCGTTCGTCGCGCCGGCACATGGCGTGACGCTTTATGAAGGCGTCTTTGCCGGCGACCGGCTCACGGCGTATCGCTGGCACTTGTCCGACCCGGTGCATTTTACCAACTCGTTGAAATTCTCGATCGAGCACCGCGGCAGCGTGGTGACCGATGAGGGGAAGAAGGTATCGTCGTCCGGTGAACGGCCGGACTGGGTCAGTTCAGTCGCTTTCTGGTATCAGACGCCAGCGGTCGCGAATGAGGTACCCCTGCCGCCCGCAACGAATCGGGTTGCCCCTTACCGCGTGCTACAGGCAAAAAATTTGACCTTCCGTGGTGACCCACCCACTACCGTGAAGCAGGAGGAGGAAGGTTTGATCTACGCGCCAGGCAAGTCAGACGCGCAGATCGAATTCGATTTCGAAGTCCCTTTACCAGGACGTTACCAGATCGCTGCTGTGCTGATCCTCTCCCTGTCCAGCGCACGATATCAGCCGATGCTCGACGGCCAGCCGGTCGGGCCGGAACTGGATCTCTGCGTCCCGGAGGAGGATTGGACCTGGTTCAGCTTCGACCTGCATGACTTGCAGCCGGGCAAACACACGCTCAGATTTGCCGGGCGCGGTGCGTCGCCCAATCAGCGAACCAAAGCCCCGCCGCGTTTCGCATTCGGCATGAATTCGCTGATCCTCCTCCGTCTCGAAGACATGGCAGGCTTCAACTGAAATCCAATCTGAACCACGGTTTTTATCCGATGAAATCTCTTTCACTCCTCGGCGTCGGAATGCTCCTCGCCACCTCGTCGCTCGCCGGCAGCGGCCCGGCCACGATTTGCTACTCCGCGCAACCGAATGCCTATTTCAACGATCACGCGGCCGAGATCAAGAAATTCTACGACGGCTTCTTTTTCACGGTCGGCAGTTGGGAGAATTGTACCCAGCGGTTTATAGGGATGGGGGGAACCGAGCCGAAAGATAAAGCTTGGCTTGATTCAGCAGGCGCGAATTCGGCGGCGCTTCGACGGGCCGGCGTAGCGGAGAATTTCCTGACGGTATACTTCTCGGACAGCGGCGAGTGGCCTTCCGCAGCAATGCTCCTTTCGGAGTCCTACACGCGGAAAATGGCGGCCGAGTTTTCCGCCCTCGGTTCGGTAGCCAGACAATTGGGCTTTCGCGGGGTTTGCGTGGATGTGGAGTATGCCTACGTTCGTTACTCGATTGACCACCCAATTTACACTTACACCAATTACACCGTCGGCGATTTGCTGGCCGCCGCCCACCGTCAGGGTTACGCGTGTGCCGCCGCGATCCTTGACGCGTTTCCCGAGGCGCCGATCATCCTTCTGCCGGGATCGTTGCGCGGCCGACCGATTGGCGAGGCGTTCCAACTCGGGATGCTCAAGGCCATGGCCGACCGCGACGCGACTGGCGGCTTGCATCTGGGGGTCGAATACACCTACTGCCTGCACGACCCGGTCACCGCATTAGCGACGACTCGCTTTGAGGACCCTGGCATTCCCAATCTGACCGACGCGAAATCTACTGCTTATTGGCGACGCCGCTGCACCGTTGCCCCCGGCGTCTGGCCAACGCATATGATCGAAACCGGCGGCAAGGATTACCCGCTGCAGCCTTGGAAACAGGAGATCGCCGAGTTGCGTCAGCAGATGGAGATTCTGCGCGCCGCCGCCAAACGGTACGTCTGGTCGTTTTCCGGCCTGCCGTCCTGGTATGTGCCCACGGCCGAGCTGGAGCAAAAATACGGCCTGACGAAGCCGGACCTGAAACGACCGGACATTGACCTGCGCGACTGGCATCAACTGCTCGCGGACCAACCCGAGCTTAAGTCCTCGCCGCTCCAGCCGGTGTTGGACAAGATCCGGCGGTTTGATCGCGGGCGAATTTCCGGGGAGGAACTTTGCGATGCCTTCGGCACGCCGGGCCGGTGGTGGGTGCTCGGCCTGGTTGGCAACCCGCACAGGCAACCGCAATTTGCCGCCTGGGAAGCGTTGCAAAAGCCGGTCAATCCGCGCACCAGCTACAACGGTCGGGACGGCGCGGTGCGTTGGTTCGCACACGACAACCTCGATCCGCGCGGCGTCACGTCGTGCATCGGCATTTTTGATTACCGGAACACGGATAACGCCGCCGCGCACTTTGTTTCGTTGGTACAGAGCCCCACCACGCGACCCGCATTTCTGCACCTCGGCTGGGACGACGGCATTCTGATCCAGCTCGGCGACCAGGTGATTTTCGATGCGAGCGATTACCCTCCGCGTGGCAAGGGCATGCTCTACCGGGACAAACATCAGTTCGAAAAACGCATTCCATTCACCTTGCCCAAAGGCAGGTCGCAATTGTCCGTCACCTCATTGAATTCCCACGGCGGATGGGTTTTCGCCCTGCGGATCACCGATGACAAAGACATCCCGTTCCAAGACGTCCGCTTCCGGCTGGAGTAAAAGCAACCGCTAATCTTCGCTGAAACGGGGCCGCTGGCCAAACGCCGCCGCCAGGGCAGCCGCGGGCATTTCCTTCGATTTCGGCGCACCGGAGCGACCCGCTTCTCACTCTAGCCGGGCGCACCGACACGGTCACGGACGACCACCCCGACGTGAATCCCGGCTGCGAATCGGACCTCCCATTGCCGGCTGCGCCAACCTAACCCGCTGGTCACCTGCTCAATTGGACCAGCCCCATCCGCGCGGGGAGCATGTGAGGGCGGATCGCCTGGCATCCGACGCACCAGCAGAAATGCAGCCCGGGCAGAAGAGTGGCAAAAGTGGCTTGACGTCGAAGGTTGAGAAACGCAAATTCCTTACATGAACACCGACGAGAACGTTGTCAATTTCAACAAACGCGAATTGCGACGAAACCTTCAGGCTGGCTTTACGCTGATTGAACTGCTGGTGGTGATTGCGATTATCGCGATTCTGGCCGCAATGCTTTTGCCTGCACTATCCCGGGCCAAACTCAAGGCGCAAGGGATCCTGTGCATGAACAACGGCAAACAAATGATGATCGCCATGCACATGTATGGGAATGATAACCGCGAGTATTTCCCTCCAAACGAGGATGACAGCGGTGCGGTAAGAGGGTGGGTCCGTGGCAACATGGGTTGGCAGAGCGGCAGCACCGATCTGACGAATATTCTTAATCTGATTGACCCAAACAAGGCGTTGCTCGCTCCGTACACGGGCAAGAGTTATGAGCTTTATAAATGTCCGGGTGACAAGGTGCCATCACCGTTGGGCAATCGGCAAGTGCAGCGGGTTCGCAGTTTTGCCATGAATCAGGCGGTTGGCACTCAAGTCTCCAGTACCAAGGCGGTGAATGGGCCGTGGCTGGATGGCTCGCACAGTCACATCGGGAACACGAAATACTTCGTTTACGGCAAGTTTTCGGATATCGTCCGACCTGGCCCGGCTGGGTTGTGGGTCCTGTTGGACGAGGACTACCGCAGCATCAATGACGCGGGTTTCGCGGTGACCATGGTTTCGAGCCTCTTTCTTGACTTGCCATCGAGCTACCATGGCGCCGCCTGCGGCTTCGCATTTGCCGACGGACATTCAGAAATTCATAAATGGAAGGACGGCCGAACCACCATTAAAGGAAATAACTTTAACGCCACAACCTATAGCCCCATCAATCCCGACGTGACTTGGATGCAGGAACGCAGTTCCGCGCCAGTTAAGTAAAATCGTCACAATTTCCAAAGCCTCGGGCTGCAGCCGCATGGCTTGCAGCCTCCAACCATTCGCATTGCGGTGGGGACGCAATCTCAGAAGAAATTGTCCGCTGGAAGCGGACTGTAAGCGGCGTTCCTTCGCCAACCTTATTTCAACGTGACTCGGACAAAGTTTCCATGAAACATCGGCTGCGATTGCAGGATGTGGCTCTGCTCGGCGGATTGCTAATTGCCGGCTTGCCGAACCCTGCCGGAGCGGCGCCAGTGAACTACGACGAAGCCAAGGTTGGCGAGATTCCCCTACCCGATCCGCTGCAAATGGCGGACGGTCAGCCGGTGACGAACGCGGCGATGTGGTATCAACTCCGACGTCCGGAGATTCTGCGTCTGTTTCAAACGCAGGTTTACGGCCAACCGCCGCCTCGTCCCATGGTGCAAAACTTCCGCATCGTCGCCGAGGATCGGGCTGCCCTGAACGGGCTTGCCACCCGGCGGGATGTGGTGCTGGACATTGCAGCCGCCACCAACGGCACGGCCTTGACGTTTACGCTGTTCCTCCCCAACCGCAGGACCGGACCCGTTCCGATATTCGTCGGGCTGCATCTGTTTGACACTGCGCATCCGCATCCCCAGCCCGCGGTGGCACGCCGCCAACCCGGCACGCCGGCCCCAACCCCGGAAGCGAACGGGCGCATCGGCCGGGCGACGGCGGATCGCATTCTGGCGCGCGGTTACGGCCTCGCCTCGCTGAACATCGAAGCCCTGGCGCCCGATTCGGTGACGAACTATTGGCAAGGGGTCGCCCGACTGTACGGCCGCACGCAGCCCGGGGCGCCGGCGGCCGAGGAAACCGGGGCGCTCGGACTTTGGGCCTGGGGTCTGAGCCGGGCGCTGGACTACTTCGAAGCGGCGTCGGACGTGGATGCGCGGCGGGTGATCGCCCTTGGCCATTCGCGCATGGGCAAAGTCGCGCTATGGGCGGCGGCGACCGACCAAAGGTTTGCCGCCGTCATCGCGAACGACTCGGGTTGCGGCGGCGCCGCCCTGAGCAAGCGGAATTATGGCGAAACCGTGGCCATCATCACGGGCGCGTTTCCGCATTGGTTTTGCGGCAACTTCACACAGTACGCCGGGCACGAGGACCGTCTGCCGGTGGACCAGCACGAATTGCTGGCCTTGATCGCCCCCCGGCCGGTTTATATCGCGAGCGCTGTTGAAGACCGGTGGGCCGATCCGCGCGGCGAGTTTCTTGCCGCCCTCCACGCCGAGCCCGTCTATCGCTTGCTCAATGCCGGCGGGTTAGGCGTTACCACCCAGCCTGCGCCGGATCAGCCAGTCGGGGCGACGATCAACTATCACTTGCGCCACGGCCAACACGATCTGACCGACTACGACTGGGATCAGTATCTGGCTTTCGCAGATCGCTGCGTCATGAGCGCGGCGACTGCCCCGGGCCATTCCCACTGACTGCTCCATCCCGCATCGGAGGCGCCAGAGGCCTTTGACCGGATCGCCGGATTCGGCCTTGCCACGGCAGCTCCTTGTTCGCAGGCTTCCAGCGTTAGCCAGTGCATGCCATTATGAAATCAACTCACTCGTTTGGTCATCGTATCGCCCCACTCTTACTGGGCTTGCTGGCTTTGGCCGTGGCGGCTTGCGCCGATGACTTCAAGCCCGAGCCGGGATCTGTCAGCCTGTTCAACGGCCACGACCTCACCGGCTGGGGCTACCGGACGAACAATTTCGACGGCAAAATGACGAGCAGCGATGGTCGTTACACCGCCACGAACGGATGTCTCGTGGTGAATCCCTACCGACCGGAAGCCGGTCCGCACCTCCGGCAATTGTGGACAACGCGCCTGTTTCCGAAGGATTTCACCCTCAAACTGGAATTCCGCGCCTCCGTCAACGCGGACAGCGGCATCTTCATCCGCCAGCCGCAACTGCAATGCCGCGATTATCTCGTGGCCGGGCCCTATAAGGAGTTGAAGCAATACCGGCCGCAGGATTGGAATGAAATCGTGGTGACCGTCACGAACGGCATCGCGCATGGCACCTGCAACGGCGAAGTCCTGGAAGCCGCGATCAAGGTTCCGGAAACCGGTCCGATCGGCCTCGAAGCCGACCGTGGCCAGATGGAGTATCGCCGCATCCGGGTCCAAGAGTTGCCGTAAGCTTTGGCTGGTTCAGACCGGCACCGGACGCTCGTCAAGCCGGCCGAGCAAACGCAGCAGGCCGTCGAGGATCGTCAGCGGATGCGGCGGACAGCCCGGGATGTAGAGATCCACCGGCACAACCGAAGCCGCTCCGTCGTTCACTTCCCGATGCCCCACGAACGGTCCGCCCGCAATGGCACAGGCGCCGACCGCGATCACAATTTTCGGGGTGGGCACCGCGTCCCAGGTTTTCTTCAGGGCCAGTTCCATGCCTTTGGTCACCGGTCCGGTGATGAGCAAACCGTCCGCGTGGCGGGGCGAGGCGACGAATTGAATGCCGAAGCGACTGAGATCCCAACCAATGGTGCCCAGCACGTTGGTGTCGGCTTCGCAGGCATTGCAACCGCCGGCGCTGACTTGGCGCAGCCGCAGCGAACGGCCAAAAAGCTGGCGCAATTTTTCCTCCAGCGCGGTTCCAAGCCGTAATTCCTCCGCCCCGGTCCGGCCCAGCAGGAGGTCTTCCCGACGGCGCACGGCCATGCGATGGTCTCCGGTTTGGGTGATGGCTTTGGATGGGCACACTTCCACACAGGCCGCGCAAAAAATGCACCGTCCGAGGTCAAGCGCAACCGTTTCGCCGTTCGCGCGGGTAATGGCCTGGGTTGGACACACCGGCACGCAGGCCTTGCAGCCGTCGGCGCACTGGCTGGCGTCCACCTTGAGCGTGCCGCCGTGGCGGTCGGGCAACGCCGGGGCCGGCCCCTTGGGATAGGCCATGGTTTCACATCCCCGCTTCAGGCGATGGGTTAGGGTGTCAAAGACAAACATGGCGTTGGGGCGGCGTCATAAATCAAAACCGCAGTAGGAGAGATTGAAGCTTTTGTTGCAGATGGGAAAATCCGAAATGGCCGTGCCGCGCAGCGCCAGGGCCAGTCCCGTCCAGTTGTGGAACGACGGATCAACAATCTTGTAGCGCCGGAAGCGCCCGGCGGTATCCGTCAGCGCCACATGACACACCTCGCCACGCCAGCCCTCGACCAACGCCACGGCGAACGTGTCGGGCGCGGGCGGCGCGATTTCACTGTGCAGTTCGCCGTCAGCCGGGGCGGCCAATTGCTCGCCGAGATATTGCCCCGCGCGTTGGATTTCCAACGAGCGAACGCGGGCGCGGGCAAATACGTCGCCGCCCGGCCAAACCGCCACCGGGGCCTGGGCGAAGCGGTGCCAGCCGGCGGGGTGATCGTAACGCACGTCGCGCACGAGACCGCACGCCCGCGCGGCCGGGCCGACCAATCCAATCTCCGCGGCTTGGGCGGGAAAAACCACGCCGACATTTTCAAACCGTGTGCGGACGGAAGCGGCATCCCATAGCCACGCCAAAGCCTGCTCAGTATCGGCGAGGGCGGTTTTCAGTCGTCCGAGCAATTGCGTTGCGCGGGCGGGTTCGAGGTCGTGGCGGCAGCCGCCGGGTCGCACGAGACCGCGCCCGAAACGGTTACCGCAAATGAGCGCGGTGAGGTTGAGAAAGTCGCCGCGGATCTTGCCGCATGCCGCGGAGGTCGGCAGAAACGCCACGTCGTTGGCCAGCGCGCCCATGTCGCCGGTATGGTTGGCCAGACGCTCGAGTTCCAGGGCCATTGCCCGCAGCCATTGCGCACGCAACGGCGCTTCCGCACCGGCGAGCGACTCAAGGATCGTGGCGTGCGCGGTGGCGTGGGCGATGGTCGTGTCGCCAGCCACGGTTTCCATCTGGCTCATCGTCGCCCGGTGCGGGCCGCCCGCCAAGGCCGTCTCCACGCCCCGATGCTGGTAGCCCAGGGCGATTTCCAAGTGCAGCACTTCTTCGCCCGCGCATTGGAAACGAAAGTGACCAGGCTCGATGATGCCGGCATGCACCGGGCCGACCGCAACTTCATGAATCTCCCGACCGTCCACCCGGAAGAATTCCCCGTTGGCGGGCGCATCGCCCGCCGTGCGCCGCACGGGTTTCAACCACGGGTGGCCTGCCGGCGTGAGACCGTGTTGCTCCCACACTTCGCGCTCGAACAAGTGCGCCTGGGGGTTAAGCAGGGTGAGCGCGGGATACGTCCCGATGAACGGCGTGCTGCGGCCAACCGCAAGGGTGTTATCGGCATCGAAAGCCAGCACGGCGACAAGACATGTGCGATCCCCTTCGGGCAGGCCAAACCACGCACACAACCGGGCGCCACGATTCAGCTCCCGCCCGGTTTTATGGACGAGTTCGGCCACCGGCCACGCCGGCACCTCCGCCCAGGGAAGGCTCGTGGCGTTGGCAAAGAGAGCAAATGGAGTGGAGGCGCTCATGGGGTGGGAAAGAGTTGAGCGACCGCGGCCAACCAGGCCTCGCGCAAGACAGTCGGCGTGAAGAGGCCCAGCCACAGGGAAAATCCCAGCAGCACGAGCGGGGGGACAATCACGCCCGCAGTTTCGACAAAACGCCGGCCGTGGGCCCGCACCGCCGGGCGCGGGCGGCCGTCCACGATGCCGAAGACCACGCGGGTTAAACCGAAAAAGGCGAACAGCAGGCAGCCCAGAAACATTGTGGTGGCGGCCCCGTGCCCCGTCGCGAGGGCGGCGCGCACCAACTGGAGTTCACTGAAGAACGGACCAAAGGGCGGCAAGGCCGTTACGGCGAACATCCCGGCAACAAAAATTGCCGCCGACCGCGGGGTGATCACGGCCATGCCGCGCACGTCGTCCATCGAAGCCGAACCCGCCGCCCGCCGGAGGTTGCCCGCACTCAGAAACAGCGCGCCTTTGGTTAGCCCATTGGTCCAAACATGAAACAGCGCCGCCGCCACACCCGCCGGACCGAGCGCGGCACCGATGCTTAGAATGCCCATGTGTTCCACACTCGAATACGCGAGCATGCGTTTGAAATCCCGCGTGCCCAAAAGAAACAGCGCCGCGACCAGCATGGAAAACAAACCGACAACCAGCAACGTGCGATCGGCAATGGGGCCTTCGCCCGCGGCACCAACGACCGCCCGTACGCGCAGAAGCGCCGTGAACGCCACCGTGGTGACGCCCCCCGCCAGAATCGCACCGACGATCCCCGGCGCCTCGCCATAAGCGTCGGGCTTCCAGGTGTGCATCGGCGCCAGGCCCATTTTGGTGCCATAGCCGACCAGGAGCAACACCCACGCGGTCAGGACCCAGGGACGCGACAAGCCCGCCCCCTGCCCGGTGAGCGCGACAAAAGTCAGATTGCCATCGCCCCCGCCATGCAACGATGCATAGCCCAAGGCAAACGATCCGAGCAGCGAGAGGGCGATCCCCGTGCCGCCGACGAGCAGATATTTCCAGGTTGCCTCAAAGGCGCGGGGCGTGCCATTGAAGTGCAGGAGCGGTACCGCGGCGAGCGTGACCGTCTCGGTCGCGATCCACAGCAATCCCAGATGCCGCGCCTGATGTCCCGCGCTGAGCATCCCCAACACCACCAGCAACAGCGCGACGAATACGCGGTTGGGCCGCTCCGACCGCACTTTGAGATAGGCCACGCCGTAAGCCCCGCAGACGAGAAACAACAACGCCACCGCCGGCAGGACCGCCCGCGCCAGTGGGTCGAAACCCAGCCAGGCGTTCGGCGGCACGGCGGGTGGATCGAGGAACAGCCAGAGCGTCAGTCCGACATGCACGAAGCCCACGACCGGCAGCAGCCAGGGGCGGGTGCGGTTGTTCGGCCATGCGACGGCCAGGGCCGCCCCCACCAAGGGTACGATAATGAGGAGGAGAGGATTCATTCCCGGAGGGTGGTGAGTTTGCGGGTGTCGAGCGAATCAAACGCCCGTTGGATGCGATCCACGATGATTCCGATGACAAACACGCCCACCGTGAGGTCCAGCAAAATGCCCGACTCCACCAGCAATGGCGTCGCGTGAATGAGCAGCAGGCCGAACAGGTAGATGCCGTTTTCCAGGATCAGGTAACCGCAGACCTGCGAGATGGCTTTGGCCCGGCCGATCAACAATATGAAACCGGTCAACACCGAGGCAATAGCCCCGGGCACCAGGAGCGATCCGGCGTGCTCCGGCAGCAGCGGCAACGCCTGCGCCAATGCCACCGCCGCGATTGTGCCCCCCGCCCCGAGCAGCAGGGACGGCACGAAGCCGATGAAAGGTTCGAGTTCGCGTTCGATGTTGGCGGCGCGCATCGCCCGCCGCAAGAGGGTGGGAATCACCACGCCTTTGCCGACCACCGTGGCGAGCGCGACCAGTCCCACCCGCCAGTCGAGTTTGGATTCCATCAAGAGCGGCATCGCCCCCAGTACCATGCCTTGCAACGACACCGCGCGAATGAGCGAGGGCAGGCGGCTGCTGCCCAGCGCGAGCAGGTTCAATCCCATCGCCAGACCAATGAGCAGATTCAGCGTCCCACTACTCATACCACCCCACCTTTCCACGCCACGAGCAAGGCAAAGAGACACAGCAGGAAAGCGGTCGTCAGCAGCAGCGGCACCCGGCGGAACGCAAAGCGCGCTAGCAACGATTCCACCAATCCCACGCTCACCGTCACCGTCAATACCCCCGCGGCCAACGCGCCCGCCGCCCCCGACGGAGTGAGGTCACCCATCGGCAGCACGGCTTCGGTGAGGAAAACGGAAAACAGCAGCAACTTGACGGAGGCGCCATGCAGAATCACGGCGAGCGGCGGACCGCTGTGATCCAGCACCATCACCTCGTGAATCATCGTCAACTCGAGGTGCGTGTTGGGATCGTCGAACGGCACACGACAATTCTCCGCCAGCAGCACGGTGAACAAACCCGCCGCCAGCAACACTGCCCCCGCCCCCGCCGAGGGCGACAGCATCGTCGCCAGGGAGACGCTCCCGGTCTGAACACTCAGCGACAAGACCGCCGCGACAATCGCCGCTTCCGCAAGCACGGCATAACTGACTTCGCGCGCCGCGCCCATGCCTTCAAACGCGGAGCCCGTTTCCATTGCCGCCCACGCGGTGCAGAACCGCGCGAGCGCCAGCAGATAGATCAACAACAGCACGTCCCCGCGGAAACTCAACGCCGCGCCGGCCGTCCCCAGCGGCACCAACATCGCCGCGCCCATCAGCGCCACCCACGCCACCGCCGGCCCGACAATAAAACCCGGCGATGCCAGCGTGCTGAGCACCACACCTTTGCGCCACAAGCGCGCGAGGTCATAGTAGAGCTGCAGAACCGGCGGCCCGCGCCGGCCGGCCACCCAGGCTTTCACCTTGTTGATGACGCCCGGCAGCAACGGGGCCAGCAGTAGCCACAACCCCAGTCGGAGAATGAAATCAAGGATCAGAGTCATTGCCTGCCTCCCAGTAATACCAGAACCCCCAAGCCGAAAAGACCAGCCACCAAATAAAGGATGTAAAACTGCAAGCGCCCATGCTGCAGCCGGCGCACCGCTGTGGACGTCTGCATGATGACCACGCTCACCGGGCCGATGATTCGGTCCAAGACGGTTTCGGGAATCCGCTCCAGGCGAATCGCGGT
>JADLHS010000216.1 GCA_020848635.1 Limisphaerales bacterium | reverse complement strand
CGTTCCACGCCGCCCAACTCTTCGTCCATTTCCTCGATGGACTCCGTGCGCTGGCGTTTCTTGCGGCGCAACTGGTCGAGGCAAAGGTTGATCGTGATCCGGGTCATCCAGGTGGTGAAACTGGAATCGCCCTGAAACTGCACCAGCCGTTGCCACCCCTTCACCCAAGCTTCCTGGGAAAGATCAATGGCCTCTTCCTCATTCCGCATCATGCTGTAGGCACGCGCGTAAATCTTGTCGCGATGCCGTGCCACCAGCTCCTCGAACGCGCCCATGTCGCCCTTCCGGGCCGCGCCTACCAAAGCCACATCGTCGGCAGCGGAATGATCTTTGTCGGCCATGAGGTTGGACGGGGCGAAGTTGGGACTTATTCAGTGCGAATCACAGCTTGCCCTTGGTGCTCGGCAACTGACCGGCAATACGTGGGTCACGCTGGCAGGCCAGATCCACGGCCTTGGCAAATGCCTTGAACAACGCTTCGACGATGTGATGGGGTTCGTCGCCATAGAGCAGCTCCAGATGAAGATTGCAGCGGGCTTCGTTGGCGAAAGCCTGAAAAAACTCACGCGCCAGCCCAAAGCGAAAGGCGCTGGAAAGGTCCTGTTGCCGTTCGAGCTTGGCGAGTCTCTTGTAAGCATGGTCATCCAACCCGCGCCAAACCAGGTAGGGACGACCACTAAAATCAATCACACAACGGGCGAGACACTCGTCCATGGGCACATAAGCCTCGCCAGTAAAAGGATTCTGCGGGTGAAAGCCCGTGCCGTAGCGACGCAGGCCTTTCTTGTCCCCCAGCGCCTGCACAAATGCCTGCCCGAGCGCAATCCCGCAATCCTCGACCGTGTGGTGGGCGTCCACGGCCAGATCCCCGTCGCAGCGCAGTTTCAAATTGACCACCCCATGCTTGGCGAACAGGGTAAGCATGTGGTCAAAAAAGGGAATCCCGGTCCGGATAGAGGCTCGGCCCTGACCATCCAGCGCGAGTTTGAGGCTGATCCTTGTCTCTTTGGTGTGCCGCTTTATTTGTGCCTGCCGGAGTTTCATCACCCTTATTAAAGCAGACCTTCAAAAAGAAGATAAAGCGCAATCGTGCGCGCCGCGGACGACTTCCAAAAGCGATCTTGCCCCCCGGAGTGGGTGAGCTGAGACCAAATTCAGTTAGCGGGGACTTTCGGACTGGTCGCCGCCGCCGCCACCTTTGCCTTGAGTTCCTCAATCTGGGCCTGCAGCGGGGCGGGATTAGGCGAGGCTTTTTTGCCCAGCTCAAGGAGGCCGATGGCGCGTTCGAACTGCCCCGCCTGCTCCTCCACCCGAGCCAGGTTGACGGCGATCTGTTCCAGTTGGTACAGATTCGGTTTCGGTTTACCGGATTCCTGCTCGGTCCATTTGCGCAGCGCAAGCTGCCACACGTTGCGAGCCCGCCCGGAGTCGTGGCGGCTGTCGCGATACAGCCGGCCCAGTTCAAATAAAATTTCGCAGCTTTCCGGATTGTTGCGCTGGCCCTCGCGCAGAAAATCCTCTGCCTCCTTGACCCTTCCCAACCGTTCGCGCAACCAGTAGGCGGCCACGGTGTAGGTGTCAACTCGTTGCGGATCCAGTTCAGCGGACAGCCGCAGCCATGGGAGGATTTCCCGCTCCTGACCTTGGGCGAGATGGGTATGTTCGGTCACACGAAAATGGCGACCAAACCTCTCGATCCAATCGCGGGGTTGGCCGAGAAAGGCCATTTCCTTTTCATGCGCCGCCTCGTCGTGGGCCTCATGCGCATCAGCCCCGCCGGCCATGGGGCTTTTTCCCGCCGGCTCGCGCCGCTCGAAAATGGACGGGTAATAACCGCTATGAAAGGAAATGTCCGCCTGCTCAAAGAAGTGATTGGCAAACATGCGCCGGCCATCCCCCAAAAGCAGTTTCAGAACATCACCGGACTTGCCGCGATCACTCCAAGCCGGCGTCCGCGGCTGAATCGTTGTTGCCAGCGTGAAGCAAACGGCCAGCAACAATCCGAGAAGCAAGAATGGCGACGCGAGCCTCATGCACTTATAGCGTCAAAGCTTTCCGCCGAAAGACGAACCACGTCAGGAACAGAAACAGCCCCGTGTAGGCAATGGCATAAAGCGTGGCGAGACCGCCGTCCGCAAAAGGAATCGGCGGCTGGTCATAAATGACCCGGTCGCGAATATCGAACCATTCCAGGTGCGGAATGAGGAAGTAGCCGGTATAAAGGATGGCCTGCAGCGGCTGCGGTTGCCGCAATGCCACCTTGTTCAGGTGTTCGCCCAAGAGCAAAATGCCGACGATCCCGATGAAGCTGATGGTCACACTGACCGAAGGTGCCGAGAGCACCACCGACCCCAGCAACACCATGGCGGTGACCACGCCCAGCATCATCCAATGCAGCCAGAGGGCTTGAACATAATTCATAACCACCGAGCGATGGCCCAGGACGGCATGCTCGTCGTGATGCTCAATGCCGTCACCGGCATGATCATGATCGTCCACCTGGTTGGCAGCCTCGGTCCCCACCGTTGCCGCCGCGCTGGACAACTCCGCCGATGAAGCATTGCGACCGCCCCGGGACTCGCTGACCACGCCAAAAAACAGATAAAAGACCGCCAGCGCCACCCCGCATGCGAGCCAGCAACCGAGGAATTTTCCCATGATGAACTGGCCGCGCGTAACCGGCTTGGCCAGCAGTGGAAAGATGGTCCGGCTCTCGCGTTCGGCGGGAATCTGCCGGGCTGCGGTGCCGATGGCGATCACCAGCGATGAAATCCAGATCAACAGCAGGCAAACTTCCTTGAGATAACGGACGATTTTTGCGTCGTTGAAAAAACTCACCGAGCCCAGCAACAACGTGATCAGCGCCGTGAGCACGAACAGGACGTAGAAATCTTTGCGCCGGTACAGCTCCTTTACCACGATCCCGGATATGGCCATTACGTTGTTCATGACGCCCCTTGAGGTTGGTAGCCGATAAGTTTGAGGAAAAGCCTTTCCAGATCGCATTGGTATTGCGCCACCAGATCGCTGACCTTGCCTTGGGCCTTCAGTTCGCCCTGGCTGATGATGGCCACGCGGTCGCAAACCGTTTCCGCCTCGCCCAACTCGTGCGAAGAGAAAAAGACCGTCTTACCCTCGCTCTTGAGGCGTTGAATGATTTCGCGCACCTTCATGCGCCCCAGCGGGTCCAGACCGCTCGTCGGTTCGTCTAAAATCAGCAGGTCTGGGTTGTTGATCAGCGCCTGGGCCAGGCCAACACGCTGTTGCATCCCCTTGGAGTAAGTCTTGATTGAGCGACTGCGGGCGTGCTCCAGTTCCACCAATTTCAGCAGGGCATCAATCCGCCGGTCGGCCTCTTCGCGCGCGATGCCAAAAATGCGCGCATAAAAGCGCAGCAGCTCTTCGGCGGTCAGAAACTTGTAGTAATAGGTCAATTCCGGCAGGTAACCGATGCGTTGCCGCGCGATTGGTTCGCGCACGTCCACCCCGAACAAACGCGCCTCGCCGCTGGTGGCGTGGACGAACCCCAGCAGCACATTCATGGTCGTCGTCTTGCCCGCCCCATTCGGGCCGAGAAACCCAAAGACCTCTCCCGCCCGAACTTCCAAGTCCAGGCCATTCAACGCCACTTTGATGCCCGAGCTCAGCTCTCGGCTGGCGTATTCCACTCGCAACTTTTCCGTCTTAAGAATGACACTCATCGCCTAGTCCTGATTTCCTGCATGCCCATTGCGGATATACGAATCGCCCGTCCCGGTCAAGATAACGAGAACGAGGCGGGCAGCCTCCGATCTCCAGCCCATCGAACCCGTTCCAGCTTGGCGGACGCGGTTCTCGCCCCACAGCTCAGAATTCTGCGAGCGCTTTCGAATTCTCCCCTGTCGAAATTCTCCAACCCCAGCCTCCGTTCTCGTTTGCCACATGGATTGGAAAACTCATATGAACAAGGCCCGAAGCAATGCTTCGGGCCTGTGGGTCAAATCAAATGCTCCCGAATCAAGGCATCACATGCGTCGCCGGGACTTTCTTGCAAGTCACCCGCGTGGCCACATCCACAAGGGCGTAGCTATCGGCAAGGCTCGACCCGCCGGTGGGACAAGTCGCGATGTTCCTCAGATACGCGGTAATGTCCGATTCGGTCACCGGCGCCGTCGGGGCCTTCTTATTCTCCAAGGCCCATTCCTGAACCGCGCCATCAATCTGGCGCAGGTTGTTAATGCACGCATTTGCTTGGGACGTGACGCGCGCCTTGGCAAAGTTGGGAATGGCGATCGCGGCCAACAGACCGATGATGGCCACCACAATCATGATTTCAACGAGGGTGAAACCGGTTTTACGGGCGGTATTGAGCTTCATAACGACTTTTTTCCTTTTTTTGCTGGCGGCGTGAACACAGCAACAAGCGGGTATAATGATTAAGATGAACGTTCACTGATTGCTTGTTGCAACCGTCCGAGCTAATCCCGCAGTCTATATGCCAACTCGACGACGTGCTCGGGTTTCTCGAGGAGCCGCAGCGCCCAGGCCGACACGGGTTTTTCCTGATAACTGCTTTGCTGGGGCATATCACGCACCAGTGGGCGCTATGAAAAAAGGCCCGGGGCAGAGCCCCGGGCCTTTGACAAAACCAAAGGATTCGCTAATTAAGGCAGCACATGCAGAGCAATATTGCAGGTCGGGGAAGCGTTCACGGTGGTCAGCGTATACGCGCCGCCAGCCGGACAATCCGGCAAACCGCCACCTGATTTTTGCTTGATGTAAGGCAGAACATTGGCGGTTGTAACCGCCGCACTGGCCGCCTGTTTGTTTTCCAACGCCCATTGCTGAATCCCGCCGTCAATCTGACGGAGGTTGTTGATGCAGGCGTTGATCTGGGACGTCGTGCGCGCTTTGATGAAGTTGGGAATCGCAATCGCGGCCAACAAACCAATGATGGCTACCACGATCATGATTTCAACCAGCGTGAAACCGGCTTTACGGGAGGTGTTGATCTTCATAACT
>JADLHS010000215.1 GCA_020848635.1 Limisphaerales bacterium | reverse complement strand
GGGAGGCTCTCCCGAGTTCCCGGATTACCCTTTTGCCCACATGCCCCGCTCTGAGACCCCGGTGGTGTCCCGCCCGCTCGCCTTGGCGCGGACAGGACTGCTGCCTTCCGATGTCTGCATATCGTCGCCGTAGGGGCCAGTTGCCCGGCCTTGTCCTTGGTCCACCATTATACATTTTTCGGAGTTCGATCACGCGGCCTGTGTTCTCGCCTCCCCTCTGCTTCGGACACCGCCTTTCAGCGATCGCCCTTCGGTTCGGCTGCCGACCTGTCGGCTAATCTTTGGTCGGATGGGACTTGAGTGCTCCTCTCACCCACTGGGTAACGTTGACATGTTTCAAGAGGTGTCTCCTCTATTCTCATATCCCGAGTTTATCTCGGCGCGAGCAGCGTACCCGTTCGGTGCTTGCCCCGACAACACGGGCCATCCTTTGAAAATGGCCCAACCGCGATCCACCGCCCGTTATTTCCATGTCACTCGCGGAATTGCAGGCTGGCGAGGCGGCGGTAAACTCCGTTGTCAATGGTTTGCAGTTCATCGTGAGTGCCGGATTCCACAAC
Source organism: Limisphaerales bacterium (assembly GCA_020848635.1). GTDB lineage: Bacteria > Verrucomicrobiota > Verrucomicrobiia > Limisphaerales > JADLHS01 > JADLHS01. The sequence goes on along the minus strand of JADLHS010000215.1, from coordinate 2,225 downwards.
CCGTCCGCCAGCGATGACGATGATCCGATCGACATGCCGCACGGTGGCGAGGCGGTGTGCGATGATGAACGACGTTCGCCCGCGCATCAGCGTCTCCAGAGCTTCCTGAATCAGGCGCTCGCTTTCGGAATCCAGGGAACTGGTGGCTTCATCCAGAATGAGGATGGCGGGATTCTTGAGAATCGCCCGGGCGATGGCGATGCGTTGGCGCTGGCCGCCGGAGAGTTTGATGCCGCGATCGCCCACCAGCGTGGCGTAACCCTCGGGAAAGGTCTGGATAAACTCATGCGCATTGGCCTGACGGGCCGCCTCTTGAATTTCGTCCGCATTCGCGTCCGGTTTTCCATAGGCGATGTTCTCCGCGATGCTCCCGCCGAACAGCAACACCTCTTGTGGCACCATGGACATTTGACCGCGGAGATCGGCGAGCCGGTAGTCACGGGCGTCCTGGCCGTCAATCAGCAGGCGTCCAGCCGACGGGTCATACAGCCGAAGCAATAGGGAAATGAGGGTGGATTTGCCCGCGCCGCTCGGGCCGACCAGCGCAATTCGTTGTCCGGAGGTTGCGGTGAGGTTGATCGCATGCAGCACTTCAACCCCAGGTCGTGATGGGTAGGTGAAGTAAACCTGCTCAAACCCCACGTCACCGCGCAGCCGGGGCAAGGCAGCGGGCGGGGGCGGGCCCAGGAGGGCTTCGACTTCACCGGATTCCCGCAGGAGTTCCCGAACGCGTTGGGTGGCGCCAATGGCTTTCTGAAGTTGACTGTATAACTCCGCAAACTGGCCCATCGCTCCGGCCACAAAGGTCGTGTAGAGAATGAAGCGGGTGAGATCGCCGAATGTGATCTCGCCCTGTTGCAGCAACCTTGCCCCCGACCAGAGCACCAGGACGATGGAGCCGAAGAGGGCGAAAATAATGAAGGCGATAAACGCCGCGCGCAACCGGGCGCCACGCAAGGTGGCGGTGAGGAACCGCCCCAGCCCCGCGTGGTAGCGATTGAGTTCATAGCCTTCGTTCGCGAACGCTTTTACGTTCACGATGCCTTGCAAGGTTTCCTCGACGATGGTGGCCGTGTCGGCGAGGCGATCCTGCGCTTCCCGGGAAATCTTGCGGGTCTTCCGGCCAAACACCACGGCGACGACCGTCAACACGGGAAGACTTACGAGCATGATGCCGGTCAATTTTAGCGAAGTGGCGGCTATCATGGCGATCCCGCCCACGAGCAACGTGCTTTGCCGGAGGAACTGCGGCAGAATGGTGATCAAGGTGTCCTCGATCTGGATCAGGTCGGCGGAAAGGCGGCTGGCCAGTTCGCCCACGCGGCGTTGAGCGAAAAACGTCATGGGCAGCGAGATCAATCGCGCGTAGGTATCGCGCCGCAAATCAATCAGACTGCGTTGCCCCACGGTGGCAAACGAAAGGAAATGGAAGTAGGAGAGGCTCGCTTGCAAGGCCAGGATGCCCATCAGCACGAGCGCCGTTCGATCCACGCCCGCCATGTTGCCAGTGCCTTTCGTGTGGAGCACAGCCGCGTCCACGATGCTCCCGGCCAGATACGGGAACGCCAGACTCAGCAGGCTGGAGCCAAACAAGGCCGCCAAGGCAGTCCCAAAACGGCCCCGGTACGGACGCAGATACCGGAACAGCTCCAATGCCTGCCGGAGCGTTTCCCGATCCAGCTTCGCCTTCGGGAGTTCGACTCCCGCTTGGTCATTCCGTGAATAGCGCGCCATCCCCAGCGATCATAGAAGGTCGGTTGGTGGGAAGGCGAGCCGACAGAACGAATGATTTGACGTGGAATTAACTCAAACCAGTTCCAGTCGTCCCTCGGATAACCGCATCGTGAACCGGCCCAGCGGCAGCGAGTTGACGCCTCGTTTCCTCCGTTGCCGAAACGGCTCAGAGTCCCCTGATCGCGACACTTGGCTTCAATTTTTCGTTAGCCCAAATCCAGTTGGTCTGGAGTTGATTGTCGCTCCCGGCGTTCAGCGTGGAGAAATTACAGGTCCACAAATATCGAGCTGAGCCAAATGCCGTCGGCATTTCGCTTGTGATGTTGTCATCGCTTTAAGGGGCCAAGGATGCGGGAAATACAAACCGCGTTGATTTCAGGCAAGTCATCCCGGCATTGATCGGAGGATGCGTAGCAAGAATCAAGACGAAGAGGGTTGTCGGTAGGTGTCAAATCCCAAGCCCGGAACGAATTTCGGCTTTAGCCGGACGG
>JADLHS010000214.1 GCA_020848635.1 Limisphaerales bacterium | reverse complement strand
CTCACCGCGCATTGCCAGGTGATAATCCGCCAAGAGGTCCAACCGGTCCAGTTCCGCTGCGATGGCCGCCAGTTCAGCGTCCGTCCATTGGTGGTCGGCCAAGCCTTCCCAGATCGGTTGCAGGGCGGTTTGCAGCAGGGCAATACGGACCAAATACGAGATGAGAATCGGTTCCGAGTGGACAGCTTCAGCGAGACGAAGCGACAGTTTTATATCCTCCAGAGCCGTCTGGCTGTCGCCCTTTCTCAATGAGGCCACCGCGTGCAACGACAGATAGGATGCCGCTGATTTCATTCTTGCTAGATGTGGCGCCAAAGCACTGAAACCATCCTCGTAGTTGATCCAGAATCGCGCCTGCGGACGCCCGGCGGTGGCACGCAATAACTGACGATTCTCGTCGAACTTGCTCAAGGCCAACAACACGTCCACCGCCGGAGTTTGCGCGGCTGAGGCAATCGGAAAGTAATTCGTAAAGGCAACCGCACCATTGCTCCCGCCGGGCTCCGCAGCGAACACATTGTTGCTTCCGCGATAAAAGTCCTGCCACGCGGACAAATCTACGCGCTCCGCTCGGACGAACCCGCCGTTCTTTGGAGCCGCTTGTCCGTTTGGACCATGGACATCCAACAGCACGCGACTAGCCGAGTTCGTATCCCGCCAGATCGTCTGGCCGTTTGCCTGGGTGTAATGCAACCCTTCCCAAAGCGGGGACTCGAAAAAATTTTGGCCATCCGGTACGGGCAGTGGGATCATTTCAGCCAAGGTGAACCGTTCACCTTGGGCTTCCGCCGTAAGACGGAATTGAGTCCACGCGTGGTTGCCGCGCCAGTTTTCAACGGCGTAACCCAGTGCAATCAACGTGACGATGCCGGCGAGAACGAGCCATCGGCGTTGCAACAGCCAGGCGAACAGGTGTCGCACCGGCGGAATCCAAGACAGAAAGAACGCAAGTATGCTGACCGGGACGCACACCGCGCAGCCGAGAGCGAAGAATTGGAGCGCGCCCAACGGTTGGTTCAGGAACGAGGTGATCACCATGGCAAACGCGGAACCCACGACGCCCAACAGGGTCAGCCATAGGAAAAAGTGCCGGGGCTCGTGCCACGCGACGTTCAGCGTTTTTTTTAGTTTTGGGTTCATAGCGGTCAGGCGGTAAAAATTCCGTGGCATCGGTCGCTACGCGGTCGGAGCGGATGGGCTTTGGGCCGTTCGGCCGCGCGCGGCTCGGGTCGTTCGACCAGTTCGGCCAGCAACAACTTCTGTTGTCGCAGGACCATGAGCATTTCCGGTGAGAGCGGCCGCATATTCCGGGCAGCAACTGCCGTAGGGTCACGGGACGCGAGTTGCAGGGCAAGAATCACCACCCACACTGCGGCCAAGCCGGCCCAGGCTAGCGAGTGGGGCCGGAAGAAGGTTGAAAGTTGAGCGATGAGAGTTGAGAACAGGCTCGTTTGCGGGTCGCGAGTCGAAGGTCGAAGGCCAGCGATGCGCGCGGCGGACAGAATTTCGTTCCGCCATCCAACTGGGACTTCGCGCGGCGGCTGGCGGCGGAGGCGTTGCTCAAATTGATCGTCGTGTTTCATTTGATCTCGTCGTAAAGGGGACGCAGCCGCACGCGCAATTTGTCTAGCCCATAGCGATAGCGGCTGGCGGCGGTGTTCGGCGGAATTTCCAGCGTGGCGGCGATTTCCTCAAAGGTCAGGCCGGCCCACAGTTTCAGGTGAACCACGGCGCGCTGGTCGGCCGGGAGTTCGCCGAGCGCGGCGGATAGTTCGGTGCGGAAGGCGGCTTCATCGGGATCATCGGTCGACGCAAAGGTGGCGAGCTGTTCCGCGCCAAATTGTTCGTGGTGTTTGCTCCGCGTGCCGCGTCGCCGCATCAGGTCAATGGCGGCGTTATGGGCAAGACGGAGAAGAAAGGGGCGTTCGTCACAGGCATTGGCGAGTAGATCGGGTTGGCGAGCGAGTTTGATGAAGATTTCCTGCAGCACGTCGCGGGTGTCATTTTCGTCGCGGGTGAAATTCAAAAGGAACGCGAACAGCGCCGAAGCGTGTTCGTCGTAGAGCCTTTCGAGGTCGAGCGGCATCTGAGTTCCTGCTGTCATGACGCGGGCCATCTGGAAATTTGTCTAGCCCGCTCTTTAATATCCGACGTAGCCACCGACGTGAGGAGGTGGAGCTTGGGTTCGTGAAAATCCGCCTCCTCACCTCGGCGGCTACGGCACGGGCGTCACAATCCCGTGGGATGGTCCAGGAAGGTCCAAGGCACGCGAAACTTCTTGGAAAGATGGGCGGCGAGCGCCTTCACCCCGAAAGTCTCCGTGGCGTAGTGACCGCCGTAGAGGACGTTGAGTCCGAGTTCTTCGGCCAGGGCATAGGTCCAGTGTGGGCCCTCGCCGGTGATGAACGTGTCCACGCCTTCCGCCGCCGCAACCTTCAAATCACCACCGGCCCCACCGGTCACGACGCCGATGCGACGACAAATCTTCGGGCCGCCAGAAATTACCCGGGGCTGGGCGCCCGTGGCACGAGCGAGTCGGGCGGCAAGTTCAGTGAGAGAAATGTTCGTGGCAGTCTGGAAGCCGATGGTCTGCCCGTGACTGGTGAAGAACGGCCGGAGCTTCTTGAGGCCGAGTGCAGCACAGAGCTTGGCGTTGTTGCCAAGCTTGGGATGCGCGTCGAGCGGCAGATGGGAACTGTAAACCGCGAGGTTGTTCTCGATCAGCGCCCGGATGAGTTTGTATTTCCGGCCCGTCCACGGAGGCGTCGGCGACCAGAACAAGCCGTGATGGACGAGGAGCAAATCCGCTTTGGCCGCGAGGGCGAGTTTCACGGTCGCGAGGCTGGCGTCCACCGTCGCGGCAATGCGGGTGACCGTGCCGCGGCTCTCCACCTGCAAGCCATTGACGGCGCCGTCGTAGTCGCCGACGCCGGTGGTGCGCAGGAGTTGGTCGGTGTGTTTAACGATGGTGGCGAGGGCGACGTGCGGCATGGCCGAATGAAAGCAGAACGAGCCGCGGGTGAAAAACTTTTTGTTCACGCTTATTGATTTCTGCGCGGGGGTTTTTATAGTTCGCTCGGTTTGATGCAATCACGATGAGCAATTCCTCTGACGCCACGCCGCCGTGGGACACCCAGGCGGCGCGCAACCTCTACAACGTCCACCGCTGGGGCGCGAATTATTTCGACATCAACGACGCG
>JADLHS010000213.1 GCA_020848635.1 Limisphaerales bacterium | reverse complement strand
CTGACCGACCCGGCGCAGGCCGAGGAATTCGTCCAGCGCACCGGGTGCGACAGTCTTGCCGTGGCCATCGGCACGAGCCATGGGGCGTACAAGTTTTCCGGTCGGCAGGGTTTGCACTTTGATCGGCTCGCGGAAATCCAGAAGCGCCTGCCGGGATTTCCGCTGGTGCTGCACGGCGGCTCGGCAGTGCCAGTTCGGGAAGTGGAGCGAATCAATGCGGCCGGCGGTAAACTGGACGCGTCCGCCAGCGGGGTGGCCGAGAGCGAGTTGCCGCGCGCGATCGCGTCGGGCATCACCAAGGTCAACATTGGTACCGATGGCCGGCTGATCTGGACGCGCGTACATCGCGAGTTCTTCCAGAAGTCGCCGAAGGAATTTGATTTCATGCAACCCGGCAAAACTTACGTGGAGGAGTTCGCCGCGTTCGTGGCGGCCAAATGCACGACGCTCGGCGCGGCCGGGCAGGCCGAGGTGGTAGGGTCATCGCGCGGCGATGACCCTACCACCTGCACAGTCCGGCCCTAAAACCTCCTGAACGATGAAACCATCAACCGAATCCCCATTACTGGTCCACCCGAAGTCCCAAACGGGTGAGTATGTCCGTGTGACCCCCGAAACGGCCGGCTGGGAGCACTTGAGTTTTACGGCGCGCACGTTGAGCCAGGGCGAGACCTGGCAGGGCAACACGGGGCAATGTGAGTACGGCATCGTGGTGTTGGGCGGCACTTGCTCAATCGAATCTTCGCGCGGTTTTTGGCCGAAGATTGGGCGGCGACCGGATGTTTTTCGCGGCATGCCCTACGCGCTTTATTTACCGCGCGAAACCGAATTCACCGTGACCGCGCTTGCCGATGGCGTTGACCTTGCCTGTGGTTGGTGTAGATCCGAGGGAAACCATCCGCCCCGGTTGGTGACGCCGGAGCAAGTCGCGGTGGAAATTCGCGGCGGCGGCAATGGCACCCGGCAAATCAATTCGCTGATCCCGCCCGGCTTTGATTGTCATCGGTTGGTGGCGGTGGAAGTTTACACGCCCGCCGGCAGTTGGAGTTCGTATCCGCCCCACAAGCACGATGTGCATCGCGTGGATGCCGCCGGCAAATTGCTCGAATCCGATCTGGAGGAAACTTACTTCTACAAGTTTGATCGGCCGAATGGCTACGCCATCCAGCGTGTTTACACCTCCGACCGGCGACTCAACGAAGTGATGGTGGCGCGAAACAATGACGTGGTGCTCGTGCCGGAGGGCTATCATCCGGTGGCTGCGGCGCACGGCTATCCGACTTACTATTTGAATTTCCTCGCCGGCAGCGCCCAGTCGCTGGCCAATGCGGATGATCCCGAACACGCCTGGATCAAGGAAACGTGGAAGACTTTGGATCCGCGCGTGCCAATGGTGACGATGGACATGGAGAAGGCCGCGGACGGAACAAAATGCTAAGCGTCGTTATGGATTCGAACCAAACCCTCACCCCGGCCCTCTCCCTTTCGGAAAGGGAGAGGGAGAATTCTCGTCAGTCTGCGGGCAAAACTGGCGTCGCTGGAAGTTGCGCGATGCGATCTTCGCTCTTCCCTCCCCTCGTACTGCCCTTCCGTAGCGCAGGTTGGCAACCTGCTGTATCGCCGAGTGGTAGTCGGCTGAGCGCGAAGACATCAAGCCGATGCGGATCGCCAATCCGCGACACCGCAGACTGCCAGTCTGCGCTACGCAACTTAGCTGCTACCGCTAACATATGACCAAATCAACTCCCGCTTTCGATCTCATCACGATGGGCCGTTCCTCCATTGATCTATACGCGAATGAGGTCGGCGCGCCGTTTCCCCAGATCAAATCCTTCGCCGCGTATGTCGGTGGCTCGCCAACCAACATCGCCGTTGGCGCGCAACGCCTGGGGCTCAAGTCGGCGGTGCTCACGGCGGTGGGCGAAGATCCGGTGGGCGATTTTATTTTGAATTTCCTCAAGCAGGAAGGGGTGGAAACAAAATTCATCCCGCGCAAACCCGAGAGCCGCACCAGCGCGGTGATTTTGGGCATTGAGCCGCCGGACAAGTTTCCCCTCGTTTACTACCGCGACAATTGCGCGGACAACCAGCTTTCGATTGATGACGTCCTGAAAACGCCCATCGCCGACTGTCGGGTGTTTGAGTTTTCCGGAACGGGACTGAGCCGGGAGCCGAGTCGCAGCGCGAACCTTTTTGCCGCCGAGCAGGCGAAGGCCGCGGGCGCGACCGTGGTGCTGGATCTGGATTTTCGCCCGAACCAATGGCACGACGCCCGTGCCTTCGGTGTGACCGTCCGCGCGGCTTTGCCGCTGGTGGACATCGTGCTCGGCACGGAGGATGAGTGCAAAGCCGCCAACCTTACCGATCCAACGCAGGTCAACGTCAGCCATTCCCAGATTTCCGGTGCCCGGGTCGCGGGCGACGTGGAACACGCGGTCCACGCGATGCTGGGCCACGGCCCCAAATTGATTGTCGTGAAACGCGGCGAGAAGGGGGCCACGCTTTTCCCCGCTGCCGGCAAGCCAACCGATGTGCCGGGGTTTCCAGTTGAGGTTTACAATGTTCTCGGCGCGGGCGACGCCTTTGCCTCGGGTTTTATCTATGGCCTGGTGAAAGGTTGGGACTGGTACCAGGCCGGGCGGATGGGCAATGCCGGGGGAGCGATCGTCGTCACGCGGCATGGTTGTGCGAATTTCATGGCGTACGAAGCGGAGGCATTAAAATTCATCGAAGAACGCGGCGGCTTTTGATAAATCAATTCCCATGAAGACGAAACGACTAACCACCGGGCAGGCCATCATTCAGTTTCTCATGCACCAGCATGTCGAACGCGATGGCCGGCGGCAGCCGTTCTTTGCCGGCTGCCTCGGCATTTTCGGTCACGGTTGCATCGCGGGCATTGGCCAGGCGCTGCAACAGTATCCGGCATTTCGTTATTACCAGACGAAAAACGAACAAGGCTCGGTGCACATCGCCACCGCCTTCGCGAAGATGAACAACCGGCTGCGCACCTTTGCCTGCGTCAGTTCCATCGGCCCCGGCGCGACGAACATGGTGACCGGCGCCGCCACCGCCACCATCAACCGCCTTCCGGTGCTGCTCCTGCCGGGTGACATCTTTGCCCGCCGCAACGTCGGCCCGGTGTTGCAGCAACTCGAACATCCGTTGTCGCAGGACATCTCAGTCAACGATTGCTTCCGGCCCGTTTCCAAATACTGGGATCGCATCAACCGCGCGGACCAGCTCATGAACTCGCTGCCGGAAGTCATGCGGGTGCTGACCTCACCCGCCGAGACGGGCGCGGTGACGCTCGCGTTGCCGCAGGATGTGCAGACGGAGGCGTTCGATTATCCGGTGGAGCTTTTCACGGATCGCGTCTGGTATATCCCGCGCCCGGCGCCGGAGGCCACGCTGTTAAAGCGGGCGGCCGAATGGATTCGCGCGAGCAAGAAACCGCTCGTCGTCGCGGGTGGCGGCGTGATCTACAGCGAAGCCCATGCGGCACTGGCCCGGTTTGCCGAGCAAACGGGAATTCCCGTGGCGGAAACGCAGGCCGGCAAAGGCGCATTGCGTTTCGATCATCCGCAATCGCTGGGCGCGATTGGGACCACCGGTACGCCTGGGGCGAACATCACTGCTCGCGAGGCAGACCTCGTGATCGGCATCGGGACGAGGTACAGCGATTTCACGACGGCCTCAAACACCGCGTTTCAGAACCCGAAAGTTCGGTTCATCAACACCAACGTGATGGAATTCGACGCGTTCAAGCGTTCCGCGTTGCCGGTGGTGGCCGATGCGCGAGCGGCCGTGGAAGCGTTGAGCAAGGCGCTGCGCGGTTGGCAGGTCAGCGGCGCTTACCGTCAGCGGGGACTGAAATTCAACCGCGCTTGGGACAAGGAAGTCGAACGCCTTTACAATTTGAACACCGGCCGGCCGGTCAACCAGGGCGCCGTCGTCGGCGCGGTGAATTCCTTCGCGCGTCCGCAGGACGTGGTGATGGGCGCGGCGGGAAGTTTGCCGGGGGATTTGCACAAACTCTGGCGCACCCGCGATCCCAAGGGTTACCACATGGAATACGGTTACTCGTGCATGGGCTACGAAATTGCGGGCGGCCTTGGCGTGAAGATGGCGGCTCCCGACCGGGAGGTTTATGTAATGATTGGGGACGGGTCGTGGTTGATGATGACCTCCGAACTGGTCACCACGATCCAGGAAGGCTACAAGCTGACGGTGGTAATGCTTAACAACCACGGCTTCCAGAGCATTGGCGGCCTGTCGCGTGCGATCGGAAGCGGCGGCTTTGGCACGCGCTACCGTTTTCGCAACGCCAAGACCGCTCAACTCGACGGCGCCCCAGTGCCGGTGGATTACGCGGCCAACGCCCGCAGCCTTGGCGCCCACGTCATCACCGCCCGCGACATTCCAGAACTGAACGCGGCGCTGGCCGAAGCCCGAAAGCAAACGCGGACAACTGTCATCGTGGTTGAAACCAGTCTGGAACAGCGGGTCCCCGGTTACGAATCTTGGTGGGACGTGGCCATCGCGGAAGTCTCCACGAGCGCGACGGTCAAGCAGGCCCGCAAGCACTACGAGCGCGCCAAAACCAAGGAGCGGTATTATCTGTGACGCTTTGAACCGTGAGCGCCAACTTAGATCCCGGATCGAAACCCTCCAGCACCCAAAATGAAACCAACCGCCAAACCGACCACTGTGATTCCCGTTGCCAATGCGCCCTGTTCGTGGGGCGTGCTGGAATTTGATCTGCCGGGCAAGGCATTGGGTTATGGCCAGGTCCTGGATGAAATCAAAGCGACCGGCTACGCCGGCACCGAATTGGGCGACTGGGGTTTCATGCCGACCGATCCAGTCAAACTGCGCGGAGAGTTGCAGGCGCGCGGACTCGCTTTGCTGGGCGCGTTCGTGCCGGTGGCATTCGCGCGGGAGTCCGCCCACGCGGATGGCGAGGAGCGGGCCGTCAAGACCGCACGCTTGATGGCCGAGGCCATGGGCCCGCTCCCGTTCATCGTGTTGGCGGATGACAATGGCAAGGACGCCAACCGGACGAAACTCGCCGGTCGCATACCATCGGAGCAGCGCCTGTCGAAGCAGAAATGGGAGACGTTCAGCAAAGGGGTGGACCGGGTCGCGGATGCGGTGCGCCGCCAGACCGGATTGCGCAGCGTGTTTCATCATCATGGGGCCGGATTTGTTGAGACCCCATGGGAGATCGAGCAACTGATGAAATTGACCGACCCGAAACTCGTCGGCTTGTGCCTCGATACCGGCCACTTCCGCTTTGGGGGGGGCGGGGATCCACTCCTGGCGTACCGGCAGTTCAAAGACCGGATCTGGCACGTTCACTTCAAGGACTGCAGCCCGGGGGTGCATGAGCAATCGCGGCGGAACGAGTGGAATTATTTTGACTCGCTCAAGCATGGGATTTTTTGCGAACTCGGCAAAGGCGACATCAACTTCCAAACGTTCGCTGCCGAGTTGCAGCGCGACGGCTACCCGGGCTGGATCGTTGTGGAGCAGGATGTCCTGCCGGGCATGGGTGCGCCCGGGGAATTTGCGCGGCGCAACCGGGAATTTCTGCGAACCTGCAATCTTTGAAATCATTTGTGACTACTAAAACCATCAACCTTGGCGTCATTGGCGCCGGCAGAATCGGCAAAATCCACGCGGAGAATCTCGCCACGCGCATCAGCGGAGCGCGACTGACCGGGGTGGCCGACGTAAACCTCGCCGCCGCCCAGGAAGTGGCCGGCCAGTTCCATGTTCCCCTGGCCACGGCCGATTACCGCCAGTTGCTCGAGGCGCCGGACATTCAGGCCGTCGCAATTTGCACAGCCACCGACACACACGCCGAAATCATTCAGGCGGCGGCTGCGCGGGGCAAACACATCTTCTGCGAGAAGCCCATTGACCTGGATTTGAAACGCATCCAGCAAGCCCTTGACGCCGTCCGCAAGGCGGGCGTCACATTTCAGGTGGGTTTCAACCGCCGCTTTGATCCGAGTTTCGCCAAAGCCCGGGAATTGGTGGCCGCCGGCAAGATTGGCGCCCCGCACCTGGTCCGGATCACCAGTCGGGATCCTGCGCCGCCGCCCATTGCTTACGTGCAAGTCTCCGGCGGCATTTTTCTGGATATGACCATACACGACTTCGACATGGTGCGCTTTCTGAGTGGCAGCGAAGCGGTTGAAGTTTTCGCGGCCGGTGCGTCGCTCGTGGATCCGGAAATTGGCCGCGCCGGCGATGTGGACACCTGCGTCGTGACCCTCCGCCTGAAGAATGGCGCATTGGCGACCATTGATAACAGCCGCCGGGCGGTTTATGGCTACGACCAGCGCGTGGAGGTGTTTGGTGCGGCGGGCATGGTTGCCGTGGCCAATCGCACGCCGGACAATCATGTCCTGCTAAACGCCGAAACCGTGTCTTCGGCCAAGCCGCAGTATTTCTTCCTGGAACGTTATGCGGAAGCCTACGTGGCGGAGTTGCGCCAGTTTGTTGATTGCATTCACAACGGCACGCCGCCGTCGGTGGGGGGCACAGATGGGTTGATGGCAGTTGTGCTGGGCCTGGCGGCCAAAAAGTCCTTGCAGGAAAACCGGTCGGTGAAGGTGAGCGAGATATATTGATCGGGCCAACGCGCCCATTCCATTGCGCTTACGGACACGAGGATTCGCTTTGCGCAATTCGCACTGTGCGGCTTGACGACGAGGGAGTCAGAGGGATAATCGCGCAATGAACTGTGCCCAGCAACTGGTCCCCAACCAGACAGCCGTGACCAAATCCCGATCCCTGACCTTCCACCCGCGGCCCTCCCTGCCTGGGCTGATCACGTTGGCGCTGGCGCTCATGCTGGCGCGGCTGCCAGCGCAGGCGAAGGTTATGATCGCCGCTGACGGAATCGCCCGCTGTTTGATTGTGACGCAACCCGGCGCAACGCCGTCGGAGCGTTACGCGGCGGAAGAACTGGCCGCAACGCTACGACAGATCACCGGGGCGACGTTTGTGACGCGGGAGTTGGCGGATAATGTGCCCGCGTCGGCGATTGTGGTGGGCGCGGGGCCGCTAACGACCCAGTTGTTTCCCGAGGCCAACCTTGCCGCTTTCGGTGGCGAGGAATACCTCATGCGCACCCAGGGTGGCCGGTTGTTGCTGGCTGGCGGCCGTCCGCGCGGGACGCTCTACGCGGTGTATCGCTTTTTGCAGGATCAACTGGGCGTGCGCTATTACGCGCCGTGGTTTACCCATTACCCGAACCGCAGCCGACTCACGCTCGGGACGCTAAACGTGCGCGGGAAGCCCGCGTTTGAGTATCGCGACCCGTTCTGGTTTCCCGCCTTTGACGGCGATTGGGCGGCCCGCAACGGCTCCACCAGCGCAACCGCGCGGCTCCAGGCGAAACATGGCGGGCAGGTCACCTACAAGGGCTTCGTCCACACCTTCTATCCGCTCGTTCCGCCCGCGACCCATTTCAAAACCCATCCCGAGTGGTTCTCACTCGTGAAGGGCAAGCGGGTGGCGGAGAGCGCGCAACTTTGCACGACGGATCCGCAATTGCGGGATTTCCTCGTCGAGCAGGTGAAAATCTGGCTGCGGGAAACCCCGGGCGCGAACATCATCTCCGTTTCCCAAAATGATCATGCCGGGGCGTGTGAGTGCCCGCGGTGTGCCGCCGTGGACGAACGCGAGGGCAGCCACGCGGGCTCCTTGCTGGAGCTGGTGAATTACGTGGCGGAAAGAATTGAACCCGAGTTTCCAAACGTCCTGGTGGATACGCTGGCTTATCAATACACCCGCAAAGCCCCGAAGTCGCTGCGCCCCCGCCACAACGTCATCATCCGTCTCTGTTCCATCGAGTGCAGTTTTGCCCAACCGCTGAACGATCCAACCAACGAATTATTCGCCCGCGACATTCGCGACTGGCATCGACTCACGGATCGGCTCTACATCTGGGACTACACCACGGATTTCTCGCACTACCTGCTTCCGTTTCCGAATTACTACGTGCTGGGATCCAATGTGCGGTTCTTTCACCGCAACGGCGTGGTGGGATTATTTGAGCAGGGGGCGTATCAATCCTTCAGCAATGAGATGTCAGAACTGCGCGCGTGGGTTCTGGCGCAGTTGCTGTGGAATCCGTATCAGGACGATCGCAAATTGGTCCGCGAATTTGTGGAGGCCTACTATGGCAAACCCGCCGCGCGGTTCATCCTGGAGTATCTCGGGCTGATCTCCAAGGCAGCAAAACCCTACTACGTTGGCATTGGCCATCCCGACGCCAGCCCTTACCTCCGTTTCGCAACCCTGGCGCAGGCTGAACGTCTTTGGCAGCAGGCCGAGGACGCCGCGCAGGGCAATCCGGAACAGCTCTGGCGCGTGCGACAGGCCCGACTGCCCATCGGATATATGTGGCTCTCGCAGTGGGCAGGCTTGCAACGCGAGGGTCGCGAACTTAGCCAGCCGTGGCCGATCAATCCATCCCGCAAGGCCTATGCGGCGCAATGGCTGGCCACGGTGAACGAACCCGGACCGCTGGGCTGGGCGCCCATGAACATCATGCGCGAGTCTGGCCAAAAGCCGGTGGATTTTGCCGCGCAAGTCGCCAGCGAACCGGATACATCGTTGTATGCGCCGCCGAAACGGCGAGCGGGGGCACCCGCACCCGGCGATTTGCCGGCGAACGAGCAGCAGACGGGAATCAGCGTGCAGGACGATCGCGCGATCATTTTCCGCGAACCGGACTTTGCGCGCCCCGACCCTGATCCCCTGGCGTCCGATGGCGTGGCGATTCGGATGGTCGCCGGTCCCAACGGCGCCCGCGGCGCCATGGAAATCCATGGCGCCAAACTGCCCCAAACCGTTCGTCCGGGACGCTACCAAATTTATTATGTCGTCCGGGTTGAGCTGGCGGACGGTGTCCGTCCCGACGCCCCTGCGTTTAGCGCCCGCATTTTTGATCATCTGGCGGCCAAATACGTTGCGGATCGGCTGGTCACAGTCGCCGAAACTACGCCGGGATACCGCTCGTACCTGGTCGGCACCATCGAGGTTCACCCCTACTCGCGCCTCTGGATGGGACATGCCCACGATGACGCGGTAAAGGCGGTGTGGTTCGACCGGGCGTTTCTCGTGCCGGTCAAGTGACGCGCGAAACGGATAGCAGCGTCGGTGAAACGATTTATTAACCACGACGGGAACGCCAGCGCCGACTCCGGTTGAACGCTATTATGCCATGGGCAAGATTCACAGAACCGGCAGGTCGCACGCTCGTTTGATGGGAAAAGTGATTGACTCAATTCCAGTCGGGCAGTAGCAGTTGATCACGATGAAGAACGGAACCCCAGAAATTCAATCTGTTACAAATTCCATCGCTTAAACTCGGAGCTTCACATGTTGTCATATCCCCAAATCAGCCGGCGTCAATTTCTTGCCCGGAGCGGAACCGCCGGCCTCGGGCTGGCGGCCCTGGCTAGTGTCAGCAGTTGGGCCGCCGCCCCACGGATCATCGGTGCGAACGAACGCATCCGACTGGCCGTTTGCGGCGTCCGCAAACGCGGCTTCGATCACGTGCGGCTGTTCTCCGAAATCCCGAACGTGTCCATCGAGGCGATCTGCGACATTGACGAGAACGTTCTCCGCGAGCGCGTCGCCAAGATGGAGGAACTCAAACTGCCGAAGGCCCGCACCTACACCGACGTTCGCAAGCTGCTGGAAGATCCGTCCATTGACGCCGTTTGCATTGCCACGCCGCATCACTGGCATTCGTTGATTGCATTTTGGGCGATGCAGGCGGGCAAGGACGTTTACGTTGAGAAGCCGTGCTCGCACAACTGGTGGGAAGGCCGCCAACTCATCCGCGCATCGAAGCGCTACAACCGCATCATTCAGCACGGTACGCAGACGCGCTCCTCCGAGTCGGCGAACGAAGCAATCCAGCAGTTGAAGAATGGACTGATCGGCGAGGTTTACCTGGCCCGCGGCTTGTGCTTTAAGCGCCGGCCCAGCATCGGCCACACGCCGCCCGAGCCCGTGCCGGCGGGTGTGCATTACGATCTGTGGACCGGCCCCGCGCCCGCGCATCCGTTCACGAAGAACCGCTTTCACTACAACTGGCACTGGTTCTGGGAATACGGCAACGGCGATCTCGGCAACCAGGGCGTGCATCAAGTGGACATCGCGCGCTGGGGACT
>JADLHS010000212.1 GCA_020848635.1 Limisphaerales bacterium | reverse complement strand
TCACAGCCGCCGGCATGGGTTGCGCGGCCGCAATCGAAGCGGAGCGATTCCTCGCGTCTTTGAAAGGCTAGGCTACCACATTTTGGAGCCAGTTGCTGCCCCCGCAAGTCGCACCCCAAAGTTCACTGAGGGAGCAATTCTCGCGCGTACCCAAACAGGGCCAGACCGCCACCGGTCTGCCAGAACAACACCGTATCGACGTCCTGCACCAACGCCTGACCCACGAGGAATTCCAGCTTGCGGGTCTTGTTGCCGCCGAATGCCAATCCCGTTTGATCGTCGCGCTTGATCAACAACCGTAAGACCTAGTTCACGCGTGAGGCGGTCGAGTGTCTCAATGGGCGTGGGAAATTGCGCCAGTGGAAAGCGCGGGCGTTGGTCGATATGCATCACCGCGAGTCTTAACCATGACCACCACTCCTGCAACTTCGCAACGCGGCGAACAATCGCGCGAGGGTCGCCGGCGAAAGGCTCGGGAGAAACATTGACGAACTTCCCGCTTTCGCTGTACAACGCGATGGCCGGTTGGGAACCAAACCCCGGAACAAAGAAATGAAAACTCGGAAAACCGCTTTGATGCTTCTGGGAGTTATACTGCCAATTCTGCCAGCCGTGAGGATTTCGGCCCAGTCCTTTGTCGCTACCTACAACTTCGACCAGGTAACCACCAGTTCGGGAGTCACCGATCCATCGTCCCCACCCACCGCGGCTGGCTTGACGCTCGGTGCGTTCACGGCCGTTGGCTACACGCCGAGCAACCCCAACGCAGCCGGTCGTTTTTCGTGGACTTCCAACCCGCTTGGCGGCGTCAACGGCAGCGATAACTTCTCCCAATTCGGCGGCAGCCTCAACCTGAGCGCCTACTTTGAAGTCTCAATTACCCCGCTTAACCAGATCGCCGTCCAACTCAACACCCTCGCATTTACAGTCCAACGTTCCGGCACCGGCATTCGCAGCTACGCCGTGCGTTCAAGCTTGGACGGTTACGCCAACAACTTGCCCGCCAGCATCAGTCCCGCCAATGCCAACCTGGCGGTGGCGCCCAATAACGAGTTCCAATGGGTGCTCGACACGCAGACCGGGGCACAAAACGGCAGCTTGGTCACTTTCGGGATACCGCACGCCAGTCTTACCGCCCCGGTCACCTTTCGTTTTTACGGATGGAACGCCGAAGCGGGAACGGGAACTTTCAGCGTGGACAATGTATCATTTTCAGGAAGCACCCGCAGCGTCCCCGAGCCCACAGTCACCGCCATTTTCGCCTTGGTTCTCGGCGCCTGGGGCGTCTGCCAGCACCGCAAGGCCTGAGCGGCAATTCCCCAAATCAGTGGCCGGTCGCGGCCAGGCAGCTCTGCAACGGGCCCACCAGCAAGTTCGGGAAGCAGCCAAGTCCGACGACCAGAATCGCAATCACCACCAGCACCGCCTGGCTGAAAACCGGAACTTCCATCCCTTGGTTCCCATCCTTTGCCTCCACCACATAGATTTGTTTCAAAACTTGTAAATAGTAGTAGAGCGACACCGCACTCATCGCGATGGCCAGAATCACGAGCCAAAGCAGTCCAAGATTCTGCCCCGCGCCCGCCGCCGCCAGAAACACATAGAATTTTCCAAAGAACCCGGCCAGCGGTGGAATGCCCGCGAGCGACAGCATGAACACCATCATGCACAACGCCACCACGGGGGCACGCCGGCTCAAACCGATGAAATCCGTGAGCTTCGAATCGCCCTTCAAATTTTCCACGACGGACACCACCCCGAACGCGCCGACCACCGTCAGCCCGTAAGTGGCGACATAATAGATCAGCGACGCCGTGCCGGAGGCGTCGTTGCTCAAGATACCGAGCACTGCGTAACCGGCGTGCGCGATTGCTGAGTAGGCCAGCAGGCGTTTCACATTGCGCTGAACGATTGCCGCCAGATTTCCCAAGATCATCGAGAGGCCCGCCACGACGGCGATGAGCGGCATCCAGCCAGACGCATAATCCCGCCAAGCCGCGCTGCCTTCCACCCCGGCAAAACCGATCATCAGCACCTTGGCGGCAATGAAGAAACTCGCGACCTTCGAACCTGAGGCGATCAATGCCGCACTCGGTGTGGGCGCGCCTTCGTAAGCATCCGGCGCCCAGAGATGAAACGGCACCGCGGCGACTTTGAAACCAAAGCCAATCACCGTCATCACCATCGCGACCACCAGCAACGGGTCCAGTCCTTTGCCCGCCAGCGCCGCCGCAATCGCATGCAGGTTGGTCGCGCCCGAGAGCCCGTAAATCAGACTCAGCCCAAACAACATGAAGGCCGCCGCCATGCCGCCGAACAGGAAGTATTTCAGCGCCGCCTCGGCTGACTTGATGTTCCGCTTGTTGAACGCCGTGAGGACGTAGAGCGAGAGGCTGGTCATTTCGAGCGAGACAAAAATCATCAGGATGTCCTCGGCACTCACCAGGAACATCATGCCGACCGCCGCGAACAAAACGAGCGCGAGATATTCACCGACGTGCGCGGTGAACTTCGCGTTGAATGAAAGCAGCACGGTGAAAATCGTCAGGCTGAGCACGACGATCTTGACCAGGGCCGTAAGTGAATCCGCCACCAGCATCCCGCCCGCCACTTGTCCCTGGGCTGGTATGACCAGCAGCCACGCAATCGCCGCCGCGCAACCAACGCAGGCAATCAATCCGTTGATGCCGAGGCGTACCCGTAGATTCAGGCCCCGCATCGAAGTCAGGTCAAGCACCAGGACCACGAGCGCGGTCAGCACGACCAGGACTTCCGGCGCGGCCAGCTTCAGCAAGTCGAGGTAGCTCATTGCGCCCCTCCCTTCCGCAGCCACTCAAAGAGCGGCGAATTGAAGCTGGGCGTGATCACATCGAGTAGTAGTCGCGGATAAAGGCCAACGAGCAAACTCACGCCAATCAGCATCACCGCGCCAAGCCGCTCCGGAACGGAAATGGCCTGCATGGCATGAGCATGTCCCTCCTGCGAAGCAGTTGCCCCGTCTGCATCTGATGGGGGATGGGATGGGGTGAGGGCGGTGAGGGGCTCGCCAAAAAATGCCTTCTGCATCGCGCGTAGCGTGTAAGCCACCCCAACCACGATCCCCACGCCCGCAATCACCGCCAGCGTCGGGAACGACGCCCACGCCCCGATGAGCACCTGCAACTCGGCGATGAACCCGCTAAAGCCGGGCAAACCCATCGAAGCGGCGCTCGCGACCACAAACGTCACCGCCGCGAACGGCATCGCCTTAACCAGATTCATCCCTTCCAGCTGGGAGAGTTCGCGCGTGTGGGTCCGCTCATAAACCATCCGCCCCACCACCGCGAACAGCAGTCCCGCGATGATGCCGTGTGAAAACATCTGCAACACCGCGCCGCTCAGGCCAATCGTGTTCAGCGTCACCAGACCGAGCAGCACAAAGCCCATGTGACTCACGCTCGAATAGCCGATGACAAATTTGAAATCCTTCTGCACCAGCGCCACCAGCGCGCCATACACGATACCGATAACCGCCAGCACGGCGATCCAGGTTTTCCACGCCTCCAACCCTTCCGGGAACAGCGTCATCGCCACGCGCAGACAGCCGTAAGCGCCGAGTTTCATCACCACGCCCGCGAGTAGCATCGAGGCGGCCGTCGGCGCGGCCACATGTCCGGTTGGCGCCCAGGTGTGAAACGGCCACATGCCCGCGAGAATGGCGAAACCCACGAACACCAGCGGGAACGCCCACATCTGAAAGTCGTGCGGGAACGGATACTGGGCGAGTTCCAGCACATTGAAAGAATGCGCACCCGAGACAACATACGCCGCGATCAAGCCGACCAGCACCATCGCGCTGCCGATGAATGAGTAGAGCGCCAGTTTCATCGCGCCGTATTCCTTCCGTGTCGAGCCCCAGATCGCGATGATGAAATATTTCGGCACGATGGCGATTTCGTAGAACACGAACAGCAGGAACAGGTCGAAACTCAGGAACACACCATATACACCACCGATGAGCGCGAGGTAGAAGGCAAAGAACTCCTTCGCGCGATCCTCGATGTTCCAGGAAAACAAGATTCCGCCCACCGCCGCCAAACCCGTCAGCAACACGAGGGTTAGACTTATACCATCCGCTGCAAGGTGATATTCGATGCCCAGCGACGGAATCCACGGCAGCTTGGCAACCGTGACAATTTCACCAGCCTTGAACTCCGCAAACCCCGCGAAGGCGACGGCCAATCCCGCCACGGCCGACAGCATGGCGACCTTGCGCGCCGCCGCGGCGTTGCCCTTCGGCAGGAGCATCAGCCCCAGCACACCCAGAAATGAAATATAAACGGTCCAGGCTAACATTTTAGAATTTCAACTGCTCCACCATCTGCACCACCGTCGGATTGATCACGTCCAAGACCAGTCGCGGATAAAGTCCAAGCACAAACATCAAAACGATCGGGATCAGCAGCAGACCGATCTCGCCCGGCGACAGGTCCGGGAACTTCGCCCACTTCTCATTCAACGGCCCATTGAAAACGCGCTGTAAAATCGTAAGGATGAAGATCGCCGTGACCAGCAGGCCAATCACCGAGAGCGAGGCAGAGCACATCGCCAGCGGGAACACGCCCTTGAAGATCAGGAATTCGCCGACGAATCCGTTCAGTCCCGGCAGTCCGAGCGAGGAGAACAGCGCAATGCCCATCAGCCCGCAGAAGATCGGCGCGACTTTGCGCAGTCCGCCGAAGTCGTTCAGGCCGCGCAAGCCGCCGCTGCGCTTTTCAATCAGGGCCACAAACCAGAACAGCGTCGCCGCCGTGAGACCGTGATTGAACATCTGCAGAAACACACCATTGAGCGCGGCGGCCTTCTGGGTTGCGAGATCCGCATCCGGGCCGATGAATTTCGCCACCGCAAATATGCCCAGCAAGCAATAGCCAAGATGGTTGATCGAGGAATACGCGAGCATGCGCTTAAGATCACGCTGCGCGAACGCCGCGCACGCGGAGAACACAATGGTGATGACCGCCAGCGAGAGCAGCACGGTCTGAACGCGCGGCTCCCCCAACTGCACACCAAAGATCGGGAGCAGGATTCGGATAAAACCATAGACACCCATCTTCGACATCACGCCCGTAAGCAACATCGTCACCCCGCTCGGCGCTTCGGCATACGTCGCGGGCAACCAGGTGTGAAACGGCATCAATGGCACTTTCACGGCAAAACCCAGCAGGATGCCGCCGAAAATAATGAGCGTGAGCGCGCCAGTATTCAGGCTGTACCAGCCGAGCTTCGCCGACAGCGCCGAGGCCAGCGTGCCGGTGCGACCCAGCTCGGCGAGGGCGGTGAAATCGAATTTGCCGGTCGCGAGGAAAATGGCCAGGAACGCCAGCAACATTGCCACACTGCCGACCATAGTATAAATGAAGAATTGCGTCGCTGCCGGAGCGCGCTGGGAGCCACCCCAGAGCCGCACGAGAAAGAACGCCGGAATCAAACTCAATTCCCAGAAGATGAACCAGTGGAAAAAATTCAACGCCGTGAAGGTGCCAAACAAACCGGCTTGGAGGAAAAGCACGAGGGCGAAGAAGAGATGCGAGCCGTACCCGTTCGAACCGCGCGCCTGCGCGTCCTGGCCGCCCCGCCGGTCGGCTTGATCAGCGATGTTCCACGAGGCCAGCATCGCCATCGGCGTGATGATGGCGGTGAGCAGAACCATCAGCAGCCCGAGGCCGTCCACCGCGACGAAATACTGGATCCCAAGCGATGGAATCCATTGGTGCTGCTCAATGAACTGATTAAGTTGTCCATTCGCAGCATCAAAGCTTCTCCATAACAACAGCGCCAGCGCCAGCGAGAGCAGGCTGGAGCCGAAAGCGATCCCCCGCGCAAGTTTTCGCTGTTCGCCCAGACCGGCGACGATGATGCCTGCAAATAGCGGCAGGAGTGTGAGGATGGTGAGGATAGGAATGCCCTTCACTTGCCACCTCCCCAGATCAGGAAAAGCACCAGCACCACGAGCGCCACGCCAATGACGCGCAGATAATTTTGCACGCGACCATCCTGCAGACGGGCCATTACCTTGCCGCTCAGCGACACCCGCTCACAGCCACGGTCGAAACCGCGATTAATAACGCCTTCGTCGAAGGCGCGGTCCACCCAGGCGAGACCGAGAATCAGATACGAAATGAGCGCCACCGCCCCGCCCCAGACCCATTCATCAAGCCAAGCGCACGCCCGGGCGAACCACGCGTTAAAGCGGATGACGGTGAGGGCGTAGAATTCGTCAATGAAGTATTTATTTGCCAGCAGCGCGTAGATGTCGGGGCGGGCCTTTTCCAAGACATCCGTTTGGGACGGATCCGATATCGGCTTGCGACCATAGAGCCACCAACCGAGGCCGAGGCCCACAAAAACAATCACCGAGGAAAGTATCATCACCGGGAGCACACCATTTTCGGCTTGGTCATGATGTCGCCCCAGGAACTCCTGAAACCACGGCCACGCCGGCGTGCCAACAAAACCAAGCACGATGGCAAAAAATGCCAGGATCATCAGTGGGACAGTCATCACCAGCGGACTTTCGTGGGGCTCCTCTTCCTCCTTGATGGAGATAATGTGAGGCGTCACCGGCTTTTTCCCGTGTTGACTCCCGGCGCCAGGATGAGTCCCTGCTCGCCGGCGCAGGCGGGAATTCCCAAAAAACACCAAGGCCACCTGGCGGGTCATGTAAAACGCCGTGAGCAGCGCCCCGAAGCAGCCGAGATAGAAGGGAACGTGCGAAACGCGCCAGCCGTGCGCGGCGTGCAAGATTTCGTCCTTGCTCCAGAAGCCGGAGAACAACAGCGGGAATCCGGCGAGGGCCAGCATGCCGACGGCGTAGGTCAAAAACGTGATCGGCATGTTTCGCTTCAAGCCGCCCATAGACCGAATATCCTGCTCTTCATGGCAGCCGTGAATCACTGAACCCGCGCCCATGAACAGCAGCGCCTTGAAGAAGGCGTGCGCGATGAGATGAAACATGCCCACGGCCACGCCGCCAACCCCCAACCCCATCATCATGAAGCCGAGCTGTGAAACGGTGGAGTAAGCGAGGATTCGTTTGATGTCGTTCTGGGCCACGGCAATGCTCGCAGCGAACACGGCGGTGATGGCGCCAACCCAAGTCACGACCTGAAGGGTGGTGGTTTCAACCGCAGCGCCTTCAACATGGACACCCATCAACGGATAAACCCGGGCGACGAGGAACACGCCCGCCGCCACCATCGTAGCCGCGTGGATAAGGGCGCTAACGGGAGTCGGGCCTTCCATCGCATCGGGCAGCCAAACGTGCAGCGGCACCTGGCCGGATTTGCCC
>JADLHS010000211.1 GCA_020848635.1 Limisphaerales bacterium | reverse complement strand
TTGTGGGAAACGAAACTCCGTGCGCTCACCACGCCCGGCACCGCTAAAAGGCGATGCTCGAGATTGGCGGGCACGCGGGAAATCTCGGCAAACGGCCCGCGCGTGTCGCGTTGCACCACCCAGAGGTCTGCGCCGACCCGGTCCACCACCACCAGCGCATCAGCAATCATCCCGCGATAGATGCCGCTCATGCCGAGGACAATCATCAGGAGCAACCCGATGCCGAAGGCCGTGAGGGCAAAGCGGCCCAGGTTGTGCTGGATGTCCTTGGTCGCGAGATTCATTTTGCCAGTATGCGTTGGCCGGGTTTCAGCGGCGGCTGCTTCGGATCGGCGGGAACCACAACCTTTTCGCCTGCCGCCAAACCTTGCGTGATCTCCACCTTCTCCCGTCCGCGCAAGCCGAGGGTAACGTCGCGCCACGTTGCCTTGCCTCCATCGGAGACGAACACGCCGGACTGGCCCTCGCGCCACTGAATAAAGAGGGGTGGTATCGTGAGCGCGTCGGTCTTACGTCCGAGTTCGATGAATACCTCGGCCCGCTGGCCGATCGTCCAGTTCTCGGGCGATTCCTTCACCCGGACATCCACTACAAACTCGCGCGTTTCGCGGTCGACTTCGCGACCGAGCCGTGCGACTTCACCCACGTAACTCTTGGCGGGCTCCGTTCGGAAAACTATGCGGGCCGACTGGCCCACCATCAAGCCCGTCATCGCGGTTTCATCCACCCAGGCGGAAATCCAGATTTCATTGGTGGCTACCATTTGCAGGATGGAGGCTCCCGGCACGACGATCTCGCCGGGGTCACGGTCGCGACGGGTGACCAGTCCGTCGTAAGGACTGCGAACCTCGGTAAAGGCCATTTGCTCCCGGCGATAGAGGAGGTCCTTTTCTGCGGTGAGCACCTGGCTTTGCGCTTCCACGATCACCGCCTGCGACCGCTTGAGATCGGCCTCGGCCACGCGAAGGGATTCAGTCAAGAGTTCAAAGTCCGATTGGGCAACGGTCTTGGTCGCAATCAAATCGGCCCCCCGTTGGTGATTCAGTCGTGCTTGTTGGAGCACGGCTTGGGCGCGTGCTTCATCGGCGCGCACCCTCTCCACCGTGGCGCGGGCGGCGGTGAGCCCGGCTTCCGCAATGGCGACCTGCTGTTTGGTCTCTGCGTCATCGAGGCGCGCGAGCAATTGCCCGGACTTTACGTGGTCACCCTGATCCACCAGCACTTCGGCCAACCGCTCCAGGATGCGCGGACTGATCGTCGTCTTGACTCGCGCTTCCAGCGTGCCCGTGCCCATGATTTCGCTGCTCACGTCTCCGGTGGCGACCGTGTGCGCCGTGACGGGAGAGGGCCTGAATTTCAACCAGTAAATCCCGAAGGCCACGACCATAAGCGCGAACAGCCAGGGCAGAAGTTTGCGGAAGGCGATTCGCTCATTTTCCGGCTGGGGAACAGCCGCGGTTTTATCGGATGGCTTCGGAGTGTTGGAAGTGTTGCTCATGGTGTGGACTAGTTAAGAAAGTACGCTGACTGGTGATGGCGAACTCAGGGCTTGATCCTCTTACATCTTCAGAATGTCACGATTCGATCCGACTCCTTCACCATCTCGTAGAGGTCTTTCATGGTAGAAAGAGGGCATAGCTCTGATCCTTCCGAATGCCTCAACTTCAGGCATGTGCCGCACGCCAGAATCTGGCCCCCGTTGTCCACGAACATCTGCATTTGTTCCGCAACATTGAAGTGTTCGGTATTCAGCTTCTCGCATTCCACACCCTTTTCCATGAGGAAGGCTTTCACCTGATCACCTTGTTTCATCGCGAATACGCCTAGGCGGAAACCGTTCCATGCGGTCTCCGCGTCTGTTGTGTAGAGTATGATCCCGAGTTTCATGATAGCTGTCCTTTTCTTGCTTGGAGTCCGTAGTGATAAGGGGGTAAGTCCACAAACCGCTTATCCATCAGGTACCCTGTCTCTTCTGCCCACATCGCACATTGCTCTGGTCTGGGCCGGATGGTCATCGGGGGGCCGCGCGGTGTTTCCGGATCATGGTTCCAGTGCATGATTCCAAGGAGTCCGCCGGGTCGAAGAATGCGATATGACTCCGATAGCAGTTTGTTGGGTTCTTCTGCGTGTAGAATGTTGAACAGCATCACGTAGTCTGCCGATGCGCCCGGCAAGCCTGTTCCATAGGATATGAAGTCGCGGTGGTAGAGCCGCACGTTGCCAAGGTTGTACCGTTCGGCCTTCTCGCGCGTGGAGGCGATCATGTCGGCTTCGATGTCAAACGCATGGACGAGCCCAGGCGTGATCTGGGCTGCGGGTATGGTGAACGTTCCGTAGCCACAGCCAAAGTCCACGACATCGGTCATGTTCCTGCGCATGCCCAAGGCCAGCAGAGCTTCTTTTGGGCTAAAGAATGTGTTCCACATTTCTTCAAGTGGCATTCCGCTTTCTCGTGTTTTCATTGTTGGGCGACTGTGTAGTAGGCGTTACGGATATCATGGCAAACTTTTATATTCGGCAAAAGCGACGCGGAGTTTACTGCAGGGGGCGGGATCGAAGCTGAATCGCGGGTGAAGTCCGGCTGCCTGGAAAAGTGACCATACTGCCGACATGGG
>JADLHS010000210.1 GCA_020848635.1 Limisphaerales bacterium | reverse complement strand
TCCTCGCCAGCGACGGCGCCGCCGCCATCACCGGTCAGGTCATCTACGTGGACGGCGGCTATCAGATCATGGGGATGTAGGCGCAAAGGGAAGCGAGCTTACGTTCCACCCGCCGTCGGGCGGGCGCGGGGGCGAATTCTAACGCAAAACCGCGAAGCCCGGTCGGGACGCCTTGGAAATCGTCCTTGGCTGAAGTAATCAACACCAGCGCCGACCACCCCGCCTGCTCTGCCGCTTCCACCCCTCCTCGAACTTGCGCTCCTTCAACTCCGGCTCTTTCAGCTTGGCCGATACTTCCAGCATAGCTGCCAGGAAACCCAGCCGATAATTTTTGTTCACCACGTAATTCACCTTTTCCAACAATGAGCCGCGCGCGGCCAGTAGCACGGGTACGCTGGCTTGGCCAACATCACGCCCGCCACATTACCAAGCCCGCCCCGCCCTCCCCCCATGAAGGTTTGAAGGGCGAACTTCACTTCCGACGCAACCCAGCGATCGTGGGACAGCCCGCCTCCTGACAACGCCGCCGGATGAAAAGCAGACTCGACTCCCCAATCCTAAATCGTCAATCGTAAATCCCGTGAGTTTTGCGCCACGAACCATCGCCACCGACATCGTCCGCCGCTTGCAGCGCACCGGCTTCTCCGCCTTTTGGGTGGGCGGCTGCGTGCGCGATCTTCTGCTCGGCCGAGCGCCGGGGGATTTCGACATCGCCACGTCCGCGCAACCAGTGGACATCGAGAAACTCTTTCCGCACACGGTCGCCGTCGGACGCAAATTTGGCGTCATGGTTGTGATAGAGGAGGACCAGCAATTCCAGGTCGCCACGTTCCGGGCGGAAGCCGACTACCGCGATGGTCGGCGGCCAGAAACAATTGTTTTCGCCGACGCGCGGGCCGACGCGGAGCGGCGCGACTTCACCGTAAACGGACTTTTCTTCGATCCCATCGCGGAGCAGTTGCATGATTGGGTGGGGGGCGAGGCGGACTTGCGCGCCAAAGTCATCCGCACGATCGGTTCGCCCGAGGAACGCTTCGCCGAAGATCATTTGCGCCTGCTCCGAGCGGTCCGCTTCGCCGCCCAACTAAATTTTGAGATCGAACCGGCGACCTTTGCCGCGCTCAAAACCAATGCCGCGAAGATCAAACGCATCAGCGCCGAGCGAGTGCGTGATGAACTGATCAAGCTATTTGCGCCGCCCACGGATTGGAACGCCGGGCTCCAACGCGGCCCGCAGCAAGCGTCTCAACGCGCCGGATCGGAGTTCAGAACTCCTGCCGCCCGCGGATTGGAACTGCTGCGTTCGAGCGACCTGCTGGAACCGATCCTGCCCGAGATTGCCGCCACGGTGACGTGTGACCAGTCGCCGGATTTTCATCCCGAAGGGACGGTGTTCCAGCACCTTTGCTTGATGCTGCAACAACTCCCGCCCGACGCGCATCCGTCCCTGCCGTGGGCGGTATTGCTACATGACGTCGCCAAACCCGTGACCGCGTCGCGTGATCCGCAAACCGGCAGCATTCATTTTTACGAGCACGAAAAGATCGGCGCGAAGATGGCGGAGAGCATTCTGGAGCGGCTGCGCTTCCCGCGAAAGCAGATCGAGGAAATCGCTACCGCCGTCCGCTTCCACATGCAGTTCAAGGACGCGCCGCAAATGCGCAAAGCCACGCTGCGCCGGCTGCTCTTGCGAGCCACGTTTCCCTTGGAACTCGAACTGCATCGTCTGGATTGCGCGGGGTCACACGGAATGTTCGATATTTACGAGTTTTTAGTGGCCCAGGCGGAACAGCTGGCCAAGCAGCCGGAGATTCGTCCAGGGTTGTTGAAAGGGGAGGCATTGATCGCACTCGGGCTGCCGCCCGGGCCGCCCCTGGGCAGGTTGCTCGCGGAGATTCGTGAGCTGCAATTACAGGGGGAATTGAAGACCGCGGAAGAGGCGCGGGAGTGGGTGAAGCAGCAGCTTGCCCGACACCCCAATTCGTGATGCCGACGCCGATGATCGCGGCGAATTCGGCATTTACTCTTCCCCCAGTGGGTTGGTGACTTCGACTTTGGCCAAGCTTGCAGGAGCGTTGCCCGGCGCCGATTGCGGGTGGCGTGATTTCAACCGCCGTTTGAGCGCATCCGCATAGCGCTGGGTCCAGCCGGTATGCGTCGTTTTCAGGAAATGCGCTTGCAGCAAATCCCAGCCGTGCAGCGTCGCGGCCTGGACCTGGGAATTCACGGGATCCATAATTCCGGCCGCCGGATACACCGTGATCTCCCCGCCAAACAAGTCCTGTCCGTTCCACATGAAATCAAAACGCGCGTAATCCACTCCGACGCTGAGACGCCGGGTATATTCCACGGCCCGAAGATAAGGTTCAATCGCCGCCAGGGCCCTCGGCGACGGAACGATGGGGCTTCCATCCGGATCATTCATTCCCAAGGTCTGGTTGCCATCGGGATCGAGATACGCGAACCACTGGGCGGGCGTTTTGCAATGCCCCATCACCGACCCCAGCATGGCCGTGCCATTGCTGGCGCGCACCTGGAATTCAATCAAGCCGGCGTCCTCATCACCGACCGCCTCCTCCACGAACAACTTAGGTTCGACCTGCGAATAACCCCATTCTCCGGTCAGCTTGCCATAAACGGAGGTCAGCCAGCGCTGACCTTTCTCTCGAAGCACCGACCGATCCCACCGACCGCCACGGACACGATAGTTGAAATCGCAGCCGTGATTGGCTTTCACCAAAACGTCGCCTTGCAGGCACTCATCCGGAATGGCGTCAGGGTTGCAGCCGACCCAGCGGACATGAGCCACCGGCAAGTCCGGGCACCGCCGCTTGATAAATTCCTTGGTAGCCAGTTTATCGGAAAAAATGATGAACTGGGGATTATGATCAACCGTCTTTCGCCACAGCATTCGCTCGGAATAGCGCCTTGGATTGGCAATGTCCGGCAGGCGGCCAAGGCGGCGCCAATACCGCCGAACCAATCCGGCATTTTTCGCGTACAGAACCACGTTCGTTGCCGCGAATATCAGACTGTCAGTCAGATCGGACATGCCTTCCTGGAAAATCGCGACATCCTCAAATTGTCTTGGAATGTCGTCGTTCACCCAACGGCGCGAGGGTGTTGTCAAAGCACATCGCGATGTTGCGGATGAAGAGGCGTCCGGCATCCGTGACTTCAAGTCCGGTTGGCGTACGGTTGACCAGGCCATCCGCTTGAAATGGTGCGAGCAACGCAAGTTCACTGGCGAAATGCTGCTCGAAGTTGATACCGAGTTTCTGGGACATGGCAGCAAAGTCGAGCGAGAGGTCGCACATCGTGCGCATGATGGCTTCGCGACGGATCTTGTCCTCGGCGGTCACCAAATAAGCCTTGTGCAGCGGCACGCGTCCGGCATCCACGGCTTCCTGATATTTCGGCAGTTCCTTCTCGTTCTGCCAGTAGGCGTCGGGGATTTGCGAAACTCCGGACATGCCGAACGCGTAAATGTCCGAACCGGCACGCGTGCTGTAACCCTGAAAATTCCGCTGCAACTGCTTGTTGCGCTGCGCTACGGCGAGTTCGTCGTTGGGCCGGGCGAAATGATCCATGCCGATATAGACGTATTGATCATTGGTTGTGAGCCGTTCGATGACCAGCTTGAGGACGTTCAGCTTGCTTTCCGGCGTGGGTAGAACCTTTTGCTCCAGGATCTTTTGCGAAGGCTTGATCCACGGGACGTGCGCGTAGCTGAACACAGCGAGGCGGTCGGGCTTCATCACCAGCACGGTGTCGAGCGTTTCGTTGAATGTCTCGGGCGTCTGATGCGGCAGACCGTAGATGAGATCGAGATTGATCGAGCCGTAGCCCAGTTCGCGCATCCAATCAATAGCCTGCTGCGTCATCGCGCGCGGTTGGATGCGATGAATTGCCTCCTGCACTTTGGGATTGAAATCTTGCACGCCCATCGAGGCGCGGTTGAAGCCCACTTCGCGCAGCGCCACCAGGTGATCGCGCGTGAGCCGGCGCGGGTCAACCTCCACGCTAGCTTCAATGTCCGTCGAAAACATGAAATGCTTATGGATGATGTCGCCGAGGCGACGAATTTCGTCGGGGCGCAGAAACGTGGGCGAGCCGCCCCCAAAATGCAGTTGGACAACCTTGCGGGCAGGGTTGAGCTGCGTCGCCATCTTCGCGACCTCGCGGCCAAGGTAGTCAATGTAGTCCTTGCCCTTGTCGTGGTTGAGTGTGATGACCGTAGTGCAGCCGCAGAACCAACATAGGGTTTCGCAGAAGGGAATGTGAAAGTAGATGGAGAGGTCGCGTGGACTGCGGTTGTTCTCCTCAATCTTCGCGCCAAGTTGCTCCCACGTCACGGCGTCGGTGAACTTAGTCGCGGGCGGATAGCTGGTGTAGCGCGGCCCGGCCACGTTGTATTTGTTCACCAACTCGAGATCTACTTTAAGTGTCTTCATCGAAAACTGCGGACTGTGTCCACCAGGCTCTGTATGTTCTCCAACTTGGCCCCGGGCGTCAAACCGTGGCCAAGATTGAAAATGTGACCCGCCCGACCGCGCATGGCTTCGAGCACGGTGCGCGTTTCATTCGCGACCACTTCCGGCGTGGCTTCGACCATCAATGCGGGCGCAAGGTTACCCTGCAGACCAATGCCTTCGGGGATGAGCTTGCGCGCTTCGACCAGTGAGGATTGCCAGTCAATGCCGATAACGCTGGCGCCGGTGGCGATGAGATCGGGCCAGTTGCCATGCGTGCCGAGAGAAAAGACAATCATGGGCGGAGCGCCGGCTTCCGATCCGCTGCGCTGAGGTCGGCTATCGGAACCCGCCGGGCCGGAGACCGGCGCTCCCAAGGCGGAGACAACCTCGCGCATCCACCGGCCGCTCCCTTCTTGAAATTCACCCGCAGTTAAATGACCACCGTGGCTGTCGAAGAGCTGCAAGGCATCCACGCCCGCCGCGATTTGCATTTTCAAATATGCGGTAACGGCGGCGGTCAGTTTTTCAGCCAAAGCAAAATAGGTCCGCGGATCTTCACGGAACAAGGCAAGCGCCCGGCTGTATTTTGGAACGCTGGCGCCTTCCATCATAAACGTGGCCAGCGTCCAGGGGGAACCGCTGAACCCAATGAGTGCGGTCTCCTCGCCAAGTTTCTGGCGGAGCGTGCGCAGGGCTTTGTCCACGTAACTCAACTTCTCACAAACCTGATGAACCGAAAGCTTCTCGATATCCGCCTTGCTCTGCACGGCGAAATCCATGACCACCCCGCCTGTTTCCTTGAAGTGATAGGTCTGCCCCATCGCTTCGGGGATAACCAGGATGTCGCTGAACAGAATCGCGGCGTCAAAGCCGAAGCGGCGGACAGGCTGCAATGTGACTTCCACCGCCAGTTCCGGATTCTGCACGAGTTGAACAAAGGTGTATGTTTCCTTGAGCTTGCGATATTCGGGTAAAGCCCGACCGGCTTGGCGCATCAGCCACACGGGCGGGCGATCATTCGCGCGACAATGGCAGGCGTTCAGGAAGCGTTGGCGGCTGGTAATCGCGACACTCATGGTTTTTGAAGGAAGGCGTTCGCCATGTTTTCCAGCGCGGCGATCCAAAGCGGATGTTCGTTCATGCAAGGAATGCGGGTGAATTCCTTGCCGCTGGCGGCCAGGAAGTCTTCGCAGCCGCGCATCCCGATTTCCTCAATGGTTTCCAGGCAGTCGGAAACAAACGCCGGGCAGATTACGAGCATCTTCTTCTTCCCTTCCTGTGCCAGGCGCACCAACTCGTAATCGGTATATGGCTTCAGCCATGGGTCTCGGCCGAGACGCGATTGGAACGAGACAGAATACTTCGCTTTCGGCACGCCGGCCAGTTTCACGAAGGCCGCCGTGGTGGCGAAACACTGCGCGCGGTAACAAACCGCATGCGACGGGCTTGCCACTTCGCAGCAGTTCTCAACCTTCAGGCAATGGCAGCCGGTGGGATCAGACTTGCGCAGATGCCGCTCCGGAATGCCGTGATAGCTGAATAGCAGATGATCGTAGTCCTGCTTTAAGAAATCCGCGGCACTCGCGACCAGGGCGGCGATGAAATCGGGCGTATTGTAATACGGCGGCTGCACTGTCACTTTCATCTGGGGAGCATATTCCGCCGCCAGCTCGCGAACCCGAACGACGGCCGTTTCGTAGCTCGACATGGCGTAATGCGGGAACAGCGGGATGAGCAGGACGTCATTCACGCCTTTTGCGGCGAGACTTTTCACCGCGGATTCGATGGATGGATTCTGATACCGCATCCCCAGTTCGATCGGCGCAGTCACGCGTTTTTCCAACGCGGCTCGGAGATGCTTGCTCGTGACCACCAGCGGCGAGCCGTCTTTGGTCCAGATTTTCTCGTAAGCGTGTCCCGACTGTTTCGGGCGATTGATCAGAATGACCCCGACCAGCAGGCGGCGTAACGGCCACGCCACGTCAATCACGCGACCGTCCATCAGAAATTCATTCAGGTAACGCCGCACGTCCGGAACGGACGGGGAAGTGGGCGAACCGAGGTTGACCAGCAAAATGCCCTTGCTCATGCGGTCGTGAATCCGTTCTTAGTCTTAGTCATAATCTTCACCTTGATCGCTCCCCTTCAGAAACGGTGATCAAGATTAAGCAGAAGACTAAGATCAAGTCACCCCGGTCGTCACGAACCTTTCGACTCGTTCGACGATATTTATTCCCGCCAGGGTGGAATCACTCAACGAAACGCCGTCGCGATAGTGGCCCGCGAGAAAAAAGCCGGGTGTTTCGGCCTCGATCTTCGTCATCAGGTCTTTGAAGCGTCCGTAGCCGACGTTGTATTGCGGGATGGCTTTCGGGTAGAAAACGCAATGTTGGAACGTGGGTTGGCCGCGCACCCCGAGCAGCCCGCGCAGGTCTTCGCCCACGAGCGCGGCGAGCTTATCTTCCGGCAGCGCGGCGAGCTCCGGATAACGCTCGCCGCCAACGTAAGTCGTGAGCGTGAGATGTCCGGCGGGCGCGCGATTCGGGAACAGTGAGGAGGAAAAGAGCGTGCCGAGGCTTTTGAAACCGGCGATCTTGGGGATCAACATGCCAAAACCCGCACACGGATGCACCACGTCTTCGCGACGAAAACCGAGCACGACGCTGGCGACGGGCGGATAGCGGATTTCGGAGAACGGCGAAAGGTTTAGTTTGGCAGCGGGGGGCGGCGGCGGCGCCCCAAATTCAGGTTCGCGCGGCAGCGCGGCCCGACCGCAGTTGATTTCCAATTCCGCGAGCCTCGGGGCGGTGCCACAAAAGATCACCGCACCATGCTCGGCGCGCGCTCCGCCGCCGGCCTCCTGGAGGTCAAGCAACCAACCCTCGGCGGCCTGGGTGAGCCTGATGACTGCCGTGTTCAATCGGACCGCCGAACCGAGATGCGTGCGGAGAGTGTCCGGCAACACCTGCAAGCCCTCATCGAACGAGAATTTGGGCGCGCGGTCTTTCGCGATTTCGCCGCGCCGCCTGCGCTCGCGGACGCCGAAGATCTGGCCTTTGATCATCGAACCGTAATTGTCCTCCAGCGCCTTGAGTTTGGGAAAGGCGTGCGTCACGGAGAGACGATAAGGGTCGCCGGCGTAAATGCCGCCGACCAGTGCGTCAATGGCGTGGTCGAGGAATTCCTGATTGAATCGCCGGATCACAAATTGCGCGATGCTTTCTTCCCCGCCATCCCGCCGCGGCGAGACAAACGGTTCGCGCAGCACGGCAAGTTTGGCCTTGTACGAAAAAAGATCCGTGCTGAAGAATCCCAACGGCGAACCCGGCATGACGACGGGGCGGCCATAACGGACAACGTAACGCGCTTCGGCTTTAGGATCGGGATTGAGTTTGTGCGATTCCAAACCGGCGTCGCGGATGAGATCGGCTATCTTCGGCGAAGTTTCGAGGATGGTGTTGGGGCCGAACTCCGCGAGGTAGCCATCGCGGCGCAGTGATTGAATCACGCCCCCAACGCGTCCAGTCGCTTCATAGACCGTGACGGGCACGCCGCGGCGTTGGAGGTAAAACGCCGCGGTCAACCCGGTTATGCCTCCGCCAATGATTGCGACCGATTTCATCAGCATTCAGACTGGAACAGTCGCTTCGTTGACGCAAGCGTTTAACCAGGACCGGTGGTGTTCACAAGCGGCCTAGCTGCGTTTACGCGGTGCAAGCAAGGCGTGCCACTATCGCTCCAAGCTTGCCGCCACCCGCGCCGATAAGATTTTCTGCGACGGCACAAAGCCGGCAATGAACTCGCGGCGAAACTCCCCGAACGTCCCCGCGGCGATGGCAGCGCGCACGTCGGCCATCAACTTTACATACATGTGGGAGTTGTGAACGCTCAACATCCGCAGGCCGAGGATTTCATTCACGCGGAGCAAATGGCGCAAATAGGCGCGGGTGAAATGGCGGCACGCAAAGCAAGCGCAGCCCGCCTCGATCGGTCCAAAGTCCACCTTGTAAGCCGCGCCTTTCAGACCGATCGCACCCTTGCGCGTGTAGGCGGTGCCATTGCGCGCCACGCGGGTCGGCAGCACACAATCGAACATGTCCACGCCACGCGCGATCAACTCCACCATCTGCGCCGGGGTGCCGAGGCCCATGGCGTAACGCGCCTTGGGCGCGGGCAGGTACGGCTCGGCCAGTTCCACGGCTTTCATCATTTCGGGTTCCGGCTCGCCCACGCTCACGCCGCCGATGGCGTAGCCGTCGAATTCCATCGCCACAAGTGCCCTGGCACATTCCTCGCGCAACACCGCGTTGCTTCCGCCCTGACAGATGCCGAACACGAGTTGCCCCTCCGCGCGCGGTTGCTCGCGACACTCGCGCGCCCAGCGGATCGTGCGCTCGACGGCCAGCCGTTGCTCCTTTGCGGGGGCGTCGTGCGGCGGACACTCGTCGAACGCCATGGCGATGTCCGAACCAAGGGTCCGCTGGATTTCCATCGCCTCTTTTGGTCCAAGAAACAACAGCGAGCCGTCCACATGCGAGCGAAACTCGACCCCGTGCGTCTTGATCTTGCGAATTTTCGCAAGGCTGAAGACCTGAAAGCCGCCGCTGTCCGTGAGGATGGGCAGGTCCCAATTGATGAACCGATGCAGCCCGCCCGCCGCGCGGATGATGTCGAGGCCGGGGCGGATGTTAAGATGATACGTGTTGCCGAGGATGATTTGCGTGCCCATCTCGCGCAACTCGCGCGGGTCAATTGCCTTCACGCTGCCTTGCGTGCCCACGGACATAAACACCGGCGTATCCACCACACCATGCGTCGTCGTCAATCGTCCCAGCCGCGCTTTTGATTGCGCGTCGGTCTTCAGAAGTTCAAACATTGCGCCGAGGTTTTAACGTAAAGACGCGAAGAGGCAAAGGCGCAAAGTGGAGGGATCCAAGAACAACCGAATGGTTAAGGTTGTCCCGTAACAGCTAATAAACCCCTTCGACGATGTTCTTCTCCATCGCACCAAACGGACGGACCTCCGCCACGCCATCCCAGGCATAGGGCGCACGCGGGGTGCGGCGGAGGGCTTCGTCGCGTTCGAGGAAGCGCGGCATGAAGAATTCCCTTGTTAATGTTGTGAGTTCCACGCGACCCCATTGGTCGTAGCCGACGAGTTCGTTCGTCAGCGTCGGGTTCACAACGCGTAACACGGCGCGTGGCTGCGGGGCGTAGTAGGTAATGGAGAATTTGTCTTCCGGCTTCAGCGGCACGCTGGCGGCGAGGCCCATGAGCGTGTTGCCGTAGGTGGGATAAAATCCAATGCGGCCTTCCAGCACTTCTTCGACGATGAAGCGCACATATTGCGGGGCCATGGTCGTGCCGCCGCAAAACACGCCGCGAATGCCGGCTTCGTAGAGATCAATTTTCTCGGCGAGCGCTTCGAGAAGCTTCGGCGTAGTGAACAGGCCGGAGACTTTGCGGTGTTTTAGGATCGTCACGGCTTGGTCCACGACGTGATCCATGTAGGCACGGGCAACGTCGAATTGTTTGTTCGAGATGACCTTCTTGACGAAGCGCGGATCAAGATCAATGAAGTAGCACGAGCTGCCCCGGATGTTGGCGAGGTGTTCGATGGCAAGGCGCAGACGGCGCGGACCGGTCGGCCCCATCATCAGCCAGTAATGGTTTCGCGGGAAATGGTCGTCCGAGATTTTGTCGCTGAATTCGGAGTAATCCACCTTGTAATCATTCCAGCCAATGCGTTGTTTGGGCATGCCGGTCGTGCCGCCGGTTTCAAAAATGTTGAACGGCTGGCCCTTGAATTGCGCCGGCACCCAGACCTCGGGCTGCAGGTCGCGCAAGGATTCATCCTGGAAGTGCGGGAACTTGGCGATGAGGTCGGCGAAGGAATTCACTTCCTTGCGCGGGTCGAAATTCTTCTTCGCCCAATCGAGCCAGTAAGGGCAACCGCTGTCGGGCGAGAAATGCCACCCAATGATTTCGCGGGTGTGGGCATCAAGCTGGGCTTGGGCGTTCTGGGTAGCCGTTTGGTCAATACTCATAGGGTGTTCAAAAAGTTAGTTTGAGAAAGTGACGTCCACCCTCACCTTCGGGAGAGGGAGAATCCGTCGCCGGTCTCGGGTGGCTTCGGGTGCGTTCAGATTGGAGGGAGTTACCCAGCAAAGTGCGGAGGCGCGGTGGTTGCAACTGCGACGAACAGAATTGCGAATGACGCACCTAGCAGTGCCCTCTCCCCGGGGGCGAGGGTCAAGGTGAGGGCGGTCGTTGAACTCACTTCGCATCCGCTTGCTCCTTGGGCTCAGGCAACCACTGGGTCAGGATCGCGCCAATGAGGGTGTAGGCACCAGCCACGCATGCGCCGACGACGGCGATCTTCGCCGGGCTGGGCGGAGTGGCGGCTGATAGGGTGAGGGTGATCCACGCGGCCGCGGTCCCGAGGACACGTCCACCAATATTCGCGGCGAAGCTTTCGCCGGTGCCGCGCAGGTGCAGCGGGAATACGAGGGGGATATAATTGCCCCAGAAACTGAACTGGGCAATCGCCAGGAAACCGGCGATGAAAATACCGACCTTAATCCAGGGCAACGAGTCCGGGTTGCCGAGCCTTGTGGAAACCCACCAGAAGAACAACGGCACGAGGATGAGCGCCGGGATCTGGAACACGCGCAAGAGCCGACGGCGGCTGATGATTTGAACGGCGATCATCGCGAAAACGAAGCGGCCGACCAATCCGCCCACTTCCTGCCAAAGGCTCACCTTGGCGACGGCTTCATCGGAGGCGTTGCTGGCAATCTGCCGTTTCTTACCGGCGGGCAGTTCGGGTTGACCGGCTTCCTTGGCCGCGGCGGCGGCCTTGCCCACGGCGGCTTTCGCGGTCGCGATCACGGCCGCGTGCCCCGCTTCCTGCGGCGTGCCGACGCGCTGCGCGCCAAGAATTTGCGGGAGTTGCTGGATCGCGCCGAACGCAATGCCGTAACTCGCAGCAAAGACCAGCGTCGTCAACACGGTAGTTCGCCATAGTTCGGAGCTGAATAAAGCCGCGAGACTGGGCCGTTCAAGCTGGCCGGCGGCGCGTTTGCGCTCCCAGGCTGGCGATTCCGGCAGGAAGGGGCGGATAAGAATGAGGGGGATTGCCGGAATGATGCCGGAGATGAGCGTGTAACGCCACGCCTCGTGACCGCCATGAATCGCCGGCAGGTCGAGCGCGATCCTCGCGGCGAGCACGTTCATCGTGCCGACCAGCAACCCGCCAAACGAGGAAAACGCCTGCGTGTAGCCGAGCACTTTTTCGCGCTGATCGCGGTCGGGGAACAACTCCGCCAGCCAGGCCACGGCGGCGACGAATTCCACGCACACGCCAATGAACACAAGGCAGCGGAACACGAGCAGTTGAGTCAGCGATGTCGCATAACCCGCCGCGCAGGCGGAACCCGCGTAGAGCAAAATGCTGAACGTGAGTACCCGCCGGCGACCGAGCCGGTCGGTGAGATAGCCGCCGAGCAAACCGAACACGCCGCCCGCGAGGGCCGGGACGAAGAAGAGCGTGCGCGCCCATTGCACATACATCTTGCCACCCGGGGTCCAGAGCGCGGCAGCGTCGGCGGCGGGGGTTCCCGTTTGCACCAGTGCTTCGACCAGCGGCGCGCTCAGCGCAGCGATGGCCGGCTTGATAATGAGCGGCAACATGAGCAGCTCGTATATGTCGAACGCAAAGCCGATCGCGGCGATGGCGCAAATCAGCCATTGGGTGCGGTTGAGTTTGAAGTTTAATGGCATGCGCGGTTGGTTTGGTGATGGCTCGGAGATTTTGGCTGGCGGCAGTGATCGTGAAGCATCAAGGCGTCGCCCGCAAACCCGGACCCGATCCGGCCATTTCGCCCTCAAAGGGTGAGCACCGAGCGGGAACGTCTGATTCGCGACTCAGTGCGTTCTTATTCCGGGGCCAAAGTGGGTTGGAATTTTGCATACAGCCTCAGAGGATGGAAGAGATGCGAATGGCATGTCAATTTCATCCGCTTTGATGACGGCAGCCAGGAGCAAATTCACCAGGCATGGCATCCCCCTCCGATCAATCCATCTGGCCCGGTGCGGCCCACCGCCAACTCACGGTCGCGAACAATGACCACCCTCACCTGAACGCGTCAGTGTCATTTCCGTATCTTGTTCGGCTCTTCGGCTGTTACGCTTTCATGCGTAGCAATGCTCCCCGAATCTTGGTGGCGATTTCAGACGTCCGAAGTGCGCTGGCATTTAGCCCAGACTAGGTAACTAACAAACACAAAAGCCGCGACACAGGTGGCAATAAAACCCCGGAGTTCGACTGCCTGCCAGTCAAAACGATTGGCTTTGCCGGCCGCTCCGCACAGGAACCGCATGCCGGGCGGCGATAGTGAATAGCGTGAGGCGTGGTTTGGTGGCCATGCGCCTCAGTTAACTGCTTCGCTGTCAATCCCCCGTTTCCAATTGGATTTTGAT
>JADLHS010000209.1 GCA_020848635.1 Limisphaerales bacterium | reverse complement strand
GCGGATTCCAGATGCGGATTTCATGATGGTGTTGTTTTCGTGGTCGGCTTTGCCAGCTTGCGAAGCAGCGAATTGAGCCGCAGACACAATCGAGTTTTACTTTAACCGGTCGCAAATGGAAAATGAATTTCGCGCGTTGAATCTCAGAAGCTATTTGCCAGCCAAGCAGCCAGGCGAAGGTCGTCCCTTTCTTTGAACGTCCGTCTGCTTGCGTCGGCGGTTGACTTCAGGGTGACTCAACGGTCAACCAAGTCCGACCACCGCCGGGGACTTTGATCGGGATCCGCACGTTGAATTGCCG
This sequence comes from Limisphaerales bacterium, assembly GCA_020848635.1. GTDB lineage: Bacteria > Verrucomicrobiota > Verrucomicrobiia > Limisphaerales > JADLHS01 > JADLHS01. The sequence goes on along the minus strand of JADLHS010000209.1, from coordinate 2,490 downwards.
GTCCAACTTGTAGCCCGTCGGCTGCCCGTCCTGCACCCGAATCAGCGCGGTGTTCGTCAGCCCGGTGTAGTAAAGTGGCAGAATGATTTCGCGTTCGGCGACCACGGCGAGCGGGTTGTGAATCATTGCGAATCCCCGTGACTTGAGGCGGGGGTTGACATGAAGCAGGTAATCAACGTCGCGGCCGTCCGCCCGGCGGCCATGAATAATATCGCTCTCCAGAATGTCGCGGTGCTCCTTGAACCAGGCCACCCATTTCTTGACGAGCGCCTTGGTTTCCTCGGAATCGTAGAGCCGCGGGCCGCGCCAGCAGGCTTGCACGCCGGCCCCAAGGTTGTTGGCGAGGTGACCTTCGTAAGCGTCCAGATGTTCGCGCAAAGGTTCAATGGTCGCGGCGGCGCCGCCGCCCTGATATTCCGTAAGCGGGACAAACATCCAGCCGGCCGTTTGCGGCTTGGTCCAGGTGCCGTCGAAAATGTTTTGCCGCGCGTGAATGAGTTGCTGCGCGCGGGGCAGCGACCAGTTGTCTTCGCGGTAGCCCATCGCCGTCTTGTTGCCGCCGGCGAAGAAATAGTAATCCGGCTGGTTGATGTAAATTCCGCGTTCGCGGCACCAGGTGTAAAGGTCGGCGCTCATCCGCCAGTTCACCCACTGGGAATCCGCCTCGCCGCGGTGGCCCGGATGATTGGTGGAGGCGCAGATATCCCCAGGGTAGGGGCCGTCATGTTCGAGCAGGTCGAGCCCTGTCTGCGCCAGGAAGTTGGTGAGCCTACGCAGGTAATTCGTGCCCCACACGCTGCCAAAACACGGTGCGTTGCCGAACGTGGCGCCGCCCGGTTTGCCGGTCTTGGGGTTGATCACGTCATTCGCGTCGTCAATGCGCCGGCTGCTGAAGAGCGAGTATGCCCCAACCTGGATGCCTTTGCTGTGAGCATAATCCACGTCCGCCCTGACCTTGGCGATGTAAGCCGGGTCTTCTTTCTCGACATCCAGCCCGCTGCCAAAGGTGTAGATGATCATCTCGAATCCCACCTCGGCGCATTGATCCACCGCGCTGCGAAAGGATTTCGTATCTGCGTTGCGCACATGCATCATCACCGGACTTTCCGTGGACCACGGGGCGAGAGCGCGATGCGCGTGACGGATGAACAGTCCCTGCCGCTCGCGGTCGGTCGAATCATGAATCACCAGCCAGGTTCGGAAGCTGGTGAAGGTTTCCCCCGGCGCCAGTTTTATGCCAGGCCCGATTGGCGGCTCGCAGACCAGCCGACACGGGGTCTTGAGGGCATAACTCACTTGCGTCTTGAATTCTGGATCCGGGTGCCACGAAGCCACCTGATTACCAGTGACGACGTCCATGCCTTTGAACATGTAGTCACTCAGCACGGTCAGCGGCGGTGTGCGCCAGGCAATTTCCGTTCGTTCATCCACGGCGGACTCGGCCTCCACGACGGCAAGACGCTCGCTGGCAAACCGGTCGAGGGTGAGAATGCGCCCGGTGCCGTTGCTGACCGTAAGCCATTTACCCAGCACGGGCAGACCGTCGTAAAGCTCATGGTGAACGGTGACGGTGATGCCGCGGCTGGCTTCAGTCGGGCCCTGGAAGCGGAGCGCGAGGGCTGCGCCCGGCGGCGGCCATGGCAAATCGGCGCTGTGGCGTTTGTGTTTCCAATTGAAAGGCGCTTCCGGTCGGCTGGCGGCGAATCCAACGAATTGAAATGCGCCGGGATCGTTGGTAAGTATCGCAATCCACTCCGGGAGCAGGTAGGCGCGATCCGGCTGGCCCCGCAGCCCACCGACCAAGAACTCCTGGCCGTCAATCGTTACGGATGCTTCCGGCTCCACTGCGCGCAGCACCGCCGCGCCGGTCATCAGATTGTCGAGTCCCACCGTGGCCGCGTTGGGGGTTATTTTAAATATCCGGCGGAGCAGGCCATTCTGCAGAATGATTTCGTCGCTCGTCTCGCTATGGAACACTCCCGCGGTAAACGCGGTCGCATCGAGCAACCAGTCGGCCTTGGTCGCCAGCGAAACGGTCGGCGCGGCTGCGAGCCGCGGCAGGACGGAATTCTGGGCAAAACCGGGGAGTGCGCTGAGGCAAATCAGCGTGAAGAGTATCGTCAGCGTGAATTTGGTAGCCATCATAGTTCGAGTTGGGTGTCCATTGATGGCCGATGCTTCATCATCATCGGCATCGGCGTCAAGGGTTCCCTGGCCGCACCGCGGTGACGGCGGAATCCCCGCGTATCATTTTGGTCGCCGCCCCAGCCAGACGCAGATACCAGTCGCTCGGGAGATTGGTGCCATCAATGTTCAGCGGGACGAACGTGCCTTGGGCCGGCAATTCCGCGGGGGTGGGTGCGAGTTTGAACATGGCCGTGCCCTCGTCCATCTCATCGAACATGGCGCCATAGACCATTGTGCAGCCGGCGGAAACGGCGTTGTACGCCTGACGCCAGTAGAAATGCCCGGCGTTGCGGGGGATCCCGT
>JADLHS010000208.1 GCA_020848635.1 Limisphaerales bacterium | reverse complement strand
CATTCCTCGCTGAAAACAAGGCCAAACCGGGCATCGTCACCCTGCCAAGCGGTCTGCAATACAAGGTCGTCACCGAAGGCGCCGGCGAGATGCCCAAGGCCGAGGACACGGTTTCGGTGAACTATCGTGGGACCTTTGTTGACGGCACGGAATTCGACAGCTCGGCCAAGACGGGTAAGCCCGCGACATTTCGCGTGGGCGGCGTCATCAAAGGCTGGACCGAAGCCCTCACCCATATGAAGACCGGCGCGAAGTGGGAGTTGTTCATTCCCTATGACCTCGCTTACGGCGAAATGTGCCGGCCCCCGGGGATTCCGCCCGCCGCAACGCTGCTCTTCGACGTGGAATTGCTCTCCATTCAACCCCCGGCCCCGCCCGCCCCGCCCGCCGCCCCGCTGACCAGCGACATCATCAAAGTGCCCTCGCTTGAGGAGATGAAGAAGGGCGCCAAGATCGAAACCATCAAGGCGGACGAGGTTGACAAGCTGCAAAAGCCGGCAGCGGCCCAACCGGAAAAGAAGTAAGGCCGGCGGGATTTTTCGTTTTTGAGAGCGCAGATTAACTTCTGCACTCTTTCTCTTGGGCCACGCAGCTCGCGGTAGGCTGGCTCGATCCTCCGCGCGGAAGATTTTGTTTTCTGCGCTTGCAGTCGGGTGGGGTGCGTGCAAGCCTCGTTGAAAATTAGCCCGGCATAATGCTCCGGCGCCAACCAGAAGCTTATGGCAATACCAACGATTGATTTGACGAAACAAGCCCCGCGGAGTCCGCGGGTGCGCTTGGGCGGTTATGTGATTCTGCCCCGCATGCTGGACAAGGGGCGCGCGGCGTTGGCGGGCAAGAATGGCCAATATAACTACGCCTGCCCGCTCGACGAACGGTTCTTGGAGTTCGCGGGCATTGACGCCAAAGCTTTGAAAAAGCAGCTCGCGATGGGCAAAGGGGACGGGGCCATTCTCGATTGGGTGAAAACGAACGCGAAACCCCGGCGGACAGATTCCGAAATCGAGGCTTGGTCGGCATGGCAGGAACGGCGCACTCCCGATAATCCTGATTCCCGAGAATACTTCAACAACCTCCACAAAGAGGCCGCCCCGAAGCGCACCGACATCACATCGTGGTTCGACTTATTGGACGTGGACGACTACCAGAGCTACGGCGGAAAGGTGTAGCCCTGAAATGGCGAACTGGCGTTCACCGAGGGCGTTCACTGATCGCTGGCTTCAACTTGCCGGCTTGAACGCCTCGATTCGTTCGATGCGATGGCGGTGGCGGGCGCCGTCCACTTCCGCTTCCACTTCTTCGCCGGCCTTGCGGTTCAGCAAGGCCTGACCGATCGGCGTCAGATAACTGATGATGCTTTTGTCGGCGTCGAAATCCCACGCGCCCAGCACGGTGAAAATCTCGGGCCCGCTGGAATCCAGATTCGTCGCATGCACAATCGTGCCGATGCTGACCACATCGGTGCGCGCGCCCGTGAAATCCGTGCCCCGCGCCCGGGTCAGTTGCGCCTCAAGTTCCTCCTTGCGGCGCATCAGAACCTTCTGCATTTCCTTCGCGGCTTTGTATTCGTGGTTTTCCCGCAGGTCCCCGTAGCTGCGCGCCACGGCGATTTCCTTCGAGTTGGCCGGTATCTTCTTTTGCACCAGTTCGGTGTATTCCGCCTTGCGCCGTTCCAAGCTTTCCCAGGAAACATGGAGCAGGGCGTCCTGCTTGGTCTGTTCTCCGCTGACCAGCGACTGCACGGAGGGATGCCGTTTGACGATGCGCGCGAGCAGGGAGCGTTTGTCCATGTCATCGAACACGGTGGAAAGTTGCAACGCCCGCGTAAGATCCTTGATGATCTCGAGGTCGGCACTGGCGGTGAGGTCGGCAATCAACTCCTGATCCGCAAGCATGAATTCCCGGAGCCGGCTGGAGCGTTTTTCGTTGAACTGATCGCGTTCCATGGCGGTGATCATGGCGCGAAAAACCTGCGGGCCGAGGATGTCCGCGAAATCATCGCTGCGTTCCTTGCCGAGCCAGAGCAGCAATTCGCTGCTGGCCCCGTGCTGGCTGATCAGGCGGGCCATGGTTTCCTTCAACTCGTTGAGTTTGCCGTCATTGGCCAGCATTGCGGCAAATTCCTTGCAGAGCTTGGCGGAAACCGTGTTGAGCGCGCTCCGCAACATTTCGGACCAGCGCTCCGGCTGCGCGGCCTTGAATGATTCGAGGGTGCGCCGGTGTTTCGCGGCGGGCACCGCCTCCATTAGCGCGGCAAACCGCACCCCGTCCTGATTCCAGATTTGCGCCGCGCTGATTTCGCCGGGGGTCGGTGGGATCTTGGCCAGCGCGGCCAGATCGTCGCGCGCAAAGACGGCCTCGAGGGCGACGGCGGCCTGGGTGCGCATGTGGGAAGGAATGTCAGCGTTCAGGAGGGTGATGATTTCGCGGGCGGCAGCGGCTTGATGCGATAATTCGACTTCGCTGCGGGTAAACTCCTGGGCCACGGTAAGGCGGGCCTTGAGGCCCTTGGCAGCGCGAAAATCGGACAGGAGGCGGTCGAGCAGCGAGGTTTCGGCGGCTTGATACTCGATCGGGGCGGTTTTCTTGACGGGGACGACGAAGTGGCCGTCCTTTTTCATTTCAGACTTGGCGGTTTCCCACCATTTTTTCCAGTCGTCACGAATGACGTCGGGGACGAGGACGCTCTGGATTTGCTCAAGGGTGGCCTGCCCCTGGTAGCTGTTGAGGACGACTCTAATGAGATCGAGATGGTGGAGCGCGGCCATCTGGCGGAGACCTTCGAGGTCGGCGGCTTTGCGGGCGAGAATGTGGTCTTTGGGGATGGGTTTGAGGGATTCGGCGGCGAAGGCGAGATCCATCGCATGACCGGCGCGACCGGGAAAATCAATGGTGAATCTGGCGAAAACGGTGTCCACGGTTTTGATCCGACCAAACCCCCAACTGCGGTGGGTGCAGAAGCCACTGTTGGTGAGTTGGACGAGGGGTTCGACCTGTCGGCCTTCGATTTTTCCCGCCACTGCCAGTTTTTCAAATTCTTCTCTCATAAAATAATCGCTAATTTTGCGTCTCCCACCCAGAGTGACACCATTTAACGACGTGAACGGACAAAAACCAAGAGAAATTGCGACCGGCCGCGTAAAGGCCGTGGTGCTGATGTCTCGGGGCTGCTGAAACTAACCCCATGCATCCTACCATTGGCAACACTCGAGACTACGCGGCCCGCGTTCTGGCGCATCGCCGGGCGGGTGATGAATTTACCGAGACGCTGCTGGAACGCGCGCTGGCCCCGGCCGGTTTGTCCGCCGCGGATCGCGGGCTGTGCCACGAACTGGTCTTCGGGGTAGTGCGCTGGCAGGCCACACTCGACTGGCTGATTGCGCAAAAGACCCAAGGCCGAACCCAGAAACCCGGCTTGCAGGACTTGCTGCGCCTCGGACTTTACCAAATTTTCTGGCTCGACCGCATCCCGGACCATGCTGCCGTTCACGAGACGGTCGAGTTGGCCAAGCGCGATGGGTATGGGGCGCAAGCCGGTTTTGTGAACGCCGTTCTGCGTGGTTTCCTCCGCGAAGCAATCGCGACGAAAGCCCTCCTGACCGAACTCAAGACCACTCAACCCGCGCTCGGCTGGTCACAGCCCGGGTGGCTGGTGGCGCGTTGGCTGAAACAATGGGGAGACGAGCGCATGCGTTCATTGCTCGAATGGAACAATGCGCCGGCAAAGCTTTACGCCCGGGTCAACACACTCCGCGCCGATGCAGGTCAACTCGTCGAGCAATGGCGCGACGAAGGGGTGGAGTATGATTTCCTGACGCGCAATTGGACCGGCGAGAACCTGATGTTTGAATTGAAATCACATCCGCCACTCGCGAGTTTGGCCAGCTTCCGGCAAGGGAAATTCTACATTCAAGACCCCAGCACGCTGCTGGCCGTACGGGAACTCGATCCGCGCCCCGGCGAATCCATCCTCGACCTCTGCGCCGCGCCGGGAGGCAAAACGACGTTCATGGCGCAATTGATGAATAACGAAGGTCGCCTCGTCGCGTGCGACCTCGCGGAAGAACGGTTGCAACTCGTGCGGGAGAACTGCACGCGACTGGGAGTAACGTGTGTGGAAGCCGTCACGACGCCACCTCTCCCACCGCAGTCGACCAGCTTCGACAAGGTGCTCGTGGACGCTCCGTGTTCCAACACCGGCGTGTTGCGTCGCCGCGTGGATTTGCGCTGGCGCATTCAGCCAGAAGAAATCAGCCGGCTCCGGACGACCCAACTGAACTTGCTCCGGCAGGCCGCAACGCTCCTTAAACCCGGGGGGGTGCTGGTTTATAGCACCTGCAGCCTGGAACCCGAGGAAAATGGCGAGGTTGTCAGCGAATTTCTGAGTGCAAGCACAGGCTTTGGGTTGGAACGGGAACGGGCATTGACGCCCTTCGCCGACAGCGTAGACGGGGCATACGTAGCGCGGTTGGCTAAAGGAATGTGATTTGGTTTTGCGCGATTTGGCAGTTGGGATAGCCTTGGGCCATCGTTGCCGTGCCAGCGCGCGGTCCTGGGCAGTCCGAGCCACGAATCGCCTAAACTCCGTTGCACACGGGTCGGATCGGTGCCAAACGCCAGAATCAACAGCACTCACAGGGCAAAAGCCCGCTTGCGTGTTCGTTATGGGATTGTGCGGGACGCTCTTGCCGCCGGCACTTGGTACAGGTTACACGGCGGATTGGCCTACGGGGAAGGATTTTCACTCAACTCGCGGAAAGCCTTCGGGATGAACAAGGTTGCAGATGGTTTGGGAGGTTTTATTACCCGGTAGGAAGAATGGAATTAAAAGGTTATTGTCAGACGCCGGGGGTCGGCGTAAGTTTTGCATACCAAATTCGTAATGGCTATGTCGGATCAAACGAAAGAACCAACGGCCGGCGACCTGCTGAAGAACTCCACGCTCTATCGCGAGTTTCAGGCCGAGCGCGAGGAGATTCTCAAACACAAGTGGATCGAGTCGGAAAAAGCCGGGCATGACATCGGCTTTGAACGGGCGCTGACCGATTGGATCGTCAAGCACCGTTCCAAATGGCGCAAAACCCGTCAGACGGCGAACCAACCCCACTGAAGCCCAGCTCCTTTAACGCGGCCCCGCGAGGTCGCCAAGGAAGCGCATGAAGCCAACTCTTAACCCGGCGAACCCGCTCGCACCAACGACTTCACCCTTTTCCCGCCGGGTCTTCGCCTTGTCCAGCGCCTCCTCATTCGGCATTCCCTACGCCGAGTTCCACCATGCCTGAAGCCAGCGTCATTCTGAATGCGCCCGCCATCCAGCGGGCGCTAACCCGCATCGCCCATGAAATCGCCGAGCGCAACGAAGCGAGCGCCGATGTCGTGCTGGTGGGCATCCAACGGGGCGGCGGGCCGCTGGCGGAAAGGCTGGCGACCCTCCTTGCCGGTATCTGGGGCAGCCCGGTCCCGTGCGGGCAGTTGGATGTGTCCATGCACCGCGATGATCTCGATCAGCGCGCCGCGCCAACCATTCATCCCACGGTCATCCCTTTCGACGTGAATGGGAAAACCGTCGTACTGGTGGACGATGTGTTGTTCAGCGGCCGTACGATTCGCTCGGCGATGGATTCGCTCAATGATTTTGGCCGGCCCCAATGCATCCAGCTCGCGGTCTTGATTGATCGCGGCCATCGGGAATTGCCGGTCAAGGCGGACTTCGTTGGCAAAAATCAACCCACCTCGCTGGCGGAGAAAGTTCAGGTGCGCTTTGGTGAAACGGGAAAAGAAGACGAAGTTGTGCTGGAAAAACCATGAGCTGGCATCGCCCCCATTTGCTGGATATCGAATCGCTCTCGGCGGCCGAAATCCTCACCGTGCTCGATACGGCGAAGGCGTTCAAGGCCGTTGGCGAACGTGCAATCAAGAAGGTGCCGGCACTCCGCGGCCGCACCGTGGTCAACCTGTTTATTGAGCCGTCCACGCGCACCCGCACCAGCTTTGAGTTGTCCGAACAGCGCCTCTCCGCCGACATCATCAACTTTACCGCCGAGGCGTCCTCGTTGAAAAAAGGTGAGACGCTCAAGGACACCGCGCGCAATCTCGAAGCGTTGAACGTGGATTTCATTGTCATCCGCCACAGCGCGGCGGGCGCGGCGCATTTCCTCTCGCGGGTGCTGAATACCCACGTCATCAATGCCGGCGACGGCGCCCATGAACATCCCACCCAAGCGTTGCTCGACGCGTTCACCATTCGCGAGCGCAAAGGCAGGATTGAAGGGCTCAATGTCACCATCCTGGGCGACATTTTGTTCAGCCGCGTGGCCCGGTCGAACATCTGGGCGCTGACCAAACTGGGCGCAAAAGTGACGCTTTGCGGCCCGTCCACGCTCGTGCCGCGCACTTTCGAGCAGATGGGCTGCCGCGTGACCCACGACGTGGACGCGGCGTTGCGCGACGCGGACATCATTCATCTCCTGCGGATCCAGCATGAGCGCCAGCGCAAGACCATGTTCCCCAGCATCGGCGAATACATCACGCTTTTTGGTTTGAACAAGGCCAGGCTCGCGAAGGCCAAGCCGGACGCGCTCATCATGCACCCCGGGCCGGTGAATCGCGGCGTGGAGATTGACAACGAAATTGCCGACAGCGCCCGCTCATTGATTCTGGAGCAGGTGACCAACGGCATCGCCGTCCGCATGGCTGTCCTGTTTCTCGTCAACGGCGGCAAGGGGCCGCAAGAGATTGGGTAATCGGTCACGTCAACGCCTTGAATCCGCTTCGAATTGCATTCGTCACCCCGGCGAAGATTGAACATTTCTGCAAGACTCCGGTTCTATTCTCCTGTAAAGACTCCGGCTTGGATCTGGTTATTGCGGAATAGCGGTTTACAAACCGACTGGCGATTCCTAACCTTTTGTGCTGAGAACCGCCTGAAACAGTAGATGCGACAATTCATAACCATCGCGACCAACGCGTTCATGGAACTGGTCCGCCAGCCGGTGTTCTTGCTGCTGCTGACCGCCTCGTCGGCCTTTGAAATCTTCCTCGCAACGCCCTACTACTTTGCGTTTGGTGACGAACCGAAGCTGGTCAAGAACAGCGTGCTGGCGGTCATGTTGCTGGCCGGCTTGTTTGGGGCGGTGTTGAGCGCTTCGGCCTCTCTGGCGCGGGAAATTCGCTCCGGTACGGCACTGGCCGTCCTGTCCAAGCCCATCGGCCGCGCGCAGTTCCTCCTCGCCAAATACGCCGGCTTGATCGTAGCGCTGACGTTACTGACCTATGTGAACCTTGTCGCCGCGCTGATCGCGAGCCGGATGACGTTCGACGCCTACAGCAGCACGGACGTGGCGGCCGTCGGCATCTTTGGCGCCGGCGTGGTACTGGGCTATGCGCTGGCCGGATTCAGTAATTTCTTCCTGCACCGACCGTTTGTGAGCGATGCCGTATTCGCGTTGCTCGTCATGATTACGGTGGCGGCGTTTGTGATTTTTCAGTTCACCACGCACAAACAAAGCTCCTACGACATCGCCGTGGTGGACTGGCGGCTGGTGCCGGCGGCGGTGTTGATTCTATTCGCGCTTTGGATTCTGGCGGCCCTGGCGCTGGCGTGTTCGACGCGCTTTGACATGATCCCGACGCTGGCTATTTGTTCGGCCCTCTTCCTAGTGGGTCTGATGTCGGATTATTTGTTCGGCCGGCCGGCGGAACGCGGAGTGTGGTGGGGGTCGGTGCTTTACACGCTGGTACCGAACTGGCAGAATTTCTGGCTCGCGGATGCCTTGGATTCGGGAAAGAGTACGTTCCACTGGGGCTACGTGGGAAAGGCGTTCGCTTATGTCGTGGGTTACGTCGGGGCGGCGCTGGCGGTAGCGGTGACGTTGTTTGAGGACCGGGAACTGAGCTGAAGCAATGCAAAATTCAAAAGGCAAAATTCAAAAGGCCCGACCCTCGGGTCGGCGGTCCCCATTTGATTTTGCACTTTTTATTCTTAACTTTTAATTCCATTGGACCGCAACCTTCAAAAAAACGGACTGGTGAACCTGCTGGCGCTATTCGCCGTGGCGGCTGCGGGCTATGGCATCGCGCGGTTCACCAATTCGCTGTCCGGCCAGGTGGCGGCGGCATTCCTTGGCCTCGGCGCGCTGGTGGCGTTCGTGAGCTGGTTTCAGATGCGCCTGGAAGACCGCGAGCGGCTCGAAAAACTGGAACTCGACGAACTCGCGCGATCCAAGGGCAGTGCGACGTTGTTTGAAGGCCGGGACGCCGAGGTATTTCCGGCGCAGCGCTCCCGGCAGCAGTTCGAGCGGTTCTTCGTGCCCGGTTTCACGGTCGTGCTGCTGTTCCTGCAAGGTGCGGCGGCTTACCTGCTGTGGCGTTGGCTGGCGAAACTCGTCGCCCCTCCGCCGGTCAAGCAGGACTTGCTGGCGCTGGCGCTGTTCGGTTTGCTGGCGCTCATCCTGTTTCTCATCGGTCGCTTTTCCGCCACGATTGCCCGGCTGGAAAATCACCGGCTGCTGCGGCCCAGCGCGAGTTATCTGCTGCTGGGTGCTTATCTTTGCTTCTTTTGCGCCGCCGCCCTGGCCGGACTCAAGAGCGAGTTTCCGAAGACCGATCTTTACGTGGCCCGTGCCTTTGTGGTGGTGCTCGGATTGGTGGCCGCCGAAACGCTCGCGGCGCTGGTGTTTGAAATCTATCGCCCTCGGGTGAAGGGGAAGGTGGGTCGCCCGCTTTACGATTCGCGGCTGGTCGGTTTGCTTGCCCAACCGGAGGGTCTGGTCGCGACGGCGGCGCAAACTCTCGATTACCAGTTTGGGTTCAAAGTTTCCGAGACGTGGTTTTTCCTTTTCTTCCGCAACGCCGTGCGCTGGCTGTTGCTGCTGCAACTCGGCGCGTTGTTGTTGTCCACCAGTGTTGTTTTCATCGAACCGGGCGAGCAGGCTTTACTCGAACGCTTCGGCAAACCGCTGGCGGATGGAATGGTATTGGGACCGGGCCCCCATCTGAAATTGCCTTGGCCCGTGGACAAAGTTTATCGCTACCGTACGGAGCAGATTCAGTCCATCCATGTCGGGAGTGTTCCCGAAGCCGACGAACACGAGGAGAAGGTGGTCCTCTGGACGGTCGCGCATGCAAAGGAGGAGAATTTCCTGGTGGCGAGTCGCGCGCAACCCACCACTGGAGCGTTGGCTGCGACCAGCGGGCGGAAAGCTCCGCCCGTCAGTCTCATCACGGTCAGCATCCCGGTTCAATTTCAGATCACAAACCTGACGCAATGGGTGTATCAGCACGAGGACAGTTCCACTCTGCTCCAGCAAATCGCCACCCGGGAAGTGGTACGCTACTTGGCGAGCGTGGACGTGAATGAAATCATGTCAAGCAATCGCCTGGAATCAGCCCTTATCCTGCGGGATAAAATCCAGGGCGCGGCGGACACGCAGGCATTGGGCGCCCGGATCTTGTTCGTCGGCTTGCAGGATCTTCATCCGCCGGTCAAGGTGGCGCCGGAATACCAAAAAGTGGTGGCCGCCATTCATCAGAAGCAGGCCAAAATTCTCGCCGCCGAAGCGGAAAGCATTCAGGTCACCACTCGCGCCGGCGCCCAGGCGGTCACCGTCACGAACAACGCGGAAGCCGCGCGCATCAACCTGCAAGTGATTGCCCTGGCCCGGGCTGCCGCTTTTACCAACCAATTGCCGGCGTTCAACGCCGCGCCCGCCGTGTATCGGCAGCGCACTTATTTGCTGACGTTCGCGTCCGCCACGGCCAAGGCGACCAAATACCTCGTCCTCGCCACCAACACCTCGGATGTCATCACGTTTGATCTGCAGCGGCGGCTGGATGAAGACTATTTTAACAAAATTGGCGGCGCGGTCCCCGCACCCAAGAAATAATTGAAGCCATGAAACGGAATTTATTGACCCTCGTCATCGGCGGCGTGCTGATCTTCATCTTCGTGCTGCTGCTGTTTGTTTTCCAGGTGCGCCAATCGGAAGTCGTCGTCGTTACGCGCTTTGGCCGGGTGGACCGCGAGAAGTCCGAGCCGGGCGCCTATGTCCGCTGGCCGTGGCCGATTGAACATGTTTACAAACTGGACCAGCGCATCCAGAACTTTCAAGACAAGTTAACCGAAACAATAACCTTGGATAGCATCAATTTGCTCACTTCAGTCTATGTTGGTTGGCGCATCACGGATGCAAAGACGTTTTTCCCGAAATTCAAAGATGGCTCGGTAACAGTGGCGGAGCGAATGCTCGAGGAGGTGGTGACCCAGGCCAAAACGGCCGCGGTTGGCAAACACCGGCTCGGTGACTTCGTCAATGAAAACGAGAAGGATTTGAAGTTTGACGAGATCGAAACCAAAATCAAAGCTCTCGCACAGGCACAACTCCAGGCGAACAACTGGGGCGTCAGCATCGAGTATCTCGGGCTCGAACGGCTCGGCCTGCCGGAAAGCGTGACGCAAGCGGTGTTTGAACGGATGACCGCCGAGCGAAAACTGCTGGCTGACAAAATCCAATTTGAAGGCGACGCCAAGGCCCAGGAGATTCGTTCTTCCGCCGAGCGCCAGGCTGCGGAGGTGAATTCCCGCGCCAACGCCGAGGCGTTCCGGATTCGTGGCGAGGGCGAAGCCGTTGCGGCGGAAGTCCTGCCCGTGTTTCAGCAGAATCCCGATCTCGCGACTTTCCTCCTGAAAACCGAGGCGCTGGAGAGTTCGCTGAAGGAACGTTCCATTCTGATTTTCGACCAGCGAACGCCGCCCTTTGATCTATTTAGCAGCCCGGCGGCCAAACCGGCCAAGTGATGGCATGACCAACGAACCCCAGACTCCGTCGCCCGTGGACAGCGCTGCGCAGGCGCTCACCGAGGCGCTGCACAGCAGTTTCGCCATCGTCAAGGTGGTGATGGCCATCCTGTTCGTGGTTTTTGTATTCTCCGGCCTCTTCAAAGTCGAGCCACAGGAGAAGGCGATCAAGTTGCGGTTCGGCAAGCCGGTCGGCACGGGCGACCAGGTGTTGATCGGTTCGGGCACGCATTGGGCCTGGCCGTACCCGATTGACGAGGTCGTCAAGATTCCCATTGCCGAGATCCAGAAAGTTGCCGGCAAGGGCAGTTGGTTTTTGCAATCGCCCGAAGATGAAGCGTTGAACCAGGATCCGCCCACCGGCGGGTCGCTCAATCCCGCCGTGGATGGCTATGCGATCACCGGCGACGGCAACATCATTCACACCAAGGCGACCTTAAGCTATCGCATCGAAGACCCCGTACGCTGCGTGTTCGAGTTTGCCGCCGGGACGAATCAGACTTTCAGTTTGGCCGGGGTGTCTAACGCGGTGTTGAATGTGCTGAACAACGCGCTGATTTACACCGCGGCGCGCTACAAGGTGGACGATATCTTGTTGAATGATGTTACGGGTTTTCAGGAAGCCGTCGGGCGGCGCGTGCGCAAGCTGATTCAGGAACAGAAGCTCGGGTTGGTGGTGGATCAGTGCATTGTGCAAAGCCGCCCGCCGCGCCAGTTGAAAATGGCCTTCGACAACGTCATCATCATCGGGCAAAAAAGCAGCCAGATCATCACCGAAGCCCGCAACGACCAGAACAAGGTGTTAAGCCGGGCCGGGGCCGACGCCAAAGGCCGCGTCGACAGCGCCGAGGTCGCCCGGAAACTCATGGTGAACAGCATCACCGCGGAGGCTGACCGTTTCAAAAACCTGTTGCCCGCGTATCAGAGCAACCCGGATTTGTTCGTCCAGACCCGGCTGATTGAAACGATGGGCCGGGTGTTTACCAACGCGCAAGACAAGATGTTTTTGCCGACCTCCGCCGATGGCAAGCCCATCGAACTGCGGTTGCTGTTGAATCGCGAGCCGCCCAAATCGAAGATGGAAGAAGCCAAGCCGTGATGAACGATAAATCCCGAATGACGAAGCTCAAAATCCGAATATTGGGTGGAGATTGCCGGGCTTGCGGGTTGCGGAGTTCCCGTTTTACGCAGTACCAATAACATGCAAGTCACCTCACTTCTCAGCCAGCACGATCACGAGCACGGGCCGGATTGCAGCAGTTGTGGCCATGACCACGAACATGCGTCCGTCCACTTGTGGCAAACCATGGTGGGCGTCGTCTGCGTCCTCAACGCCTTCGTGGTGGATTGGGCTTTTGATGCCGCCCATACGGTGGCTAGCGCCAGCGCGTTCATCGGAGCGATCCTGCTTGGCTACCCCATCGTCGTTACGGCCATCAAGGATTTAAAGCGCGGGCATCTCAGCATCAACGAATTGGTGGCCATTGCCGTCCTGGCAGCGTTTGCCTCCGGGGATTACAAGACCGCTGGCGTGGTCGCGTTCTTCATGTTGCTGGGGGAAATCATCGAAACCCGTACCGCCGAAGGCGCACGCGCTTCGATTGAATCCTTGATCAAATTGACCCCCACCAAAGCCCGGCGCATCAAGGCGGACAAGTCCGAGGAGGAAGTTGCCGCGAGCCAATTGGCCATCGGGGACGTGATTCGCATCCGCCCCGGCGACAATGTGGCGGCAGACGGTTTGATTGTGAACGGGCAAGGCTCGTTTAACCAAGCCACCATCACCGGTGAATCCCTGCCCGTGGACAAGAAGCAGGGCGACGAAGTTTTCGCTGGTACACAGAATTTGACGGGCGTCTTGGAAATCAAGGTCAGCCGCGCCGGCACCGACACCACGTTGGGCCGCGTACGGGAACTGATCCTCGCCGCCGAAAAGACCAAGCTCCCGATCATGAAGATCGTGGATCAATACATGGGCTTGTACACGCCGCTGGTGCTAGTCATCGGCGCGCTGGTATGGGCGTTCACGCATGATTTGAACCGCGTCATTGCAGTGCTCGTGGTGTCATGCCCATGCGCTTTCATTCTGGCTACGCCCACCGCGATGGTCGCTGCGCTTTCCGCCGCCGCGCGCCTTGGCATCCTGATCAAGAACGTCGCCGACATCGAAGCTGCCGCTAAGATAAACGCGTTCATCTTCGACAAAACCGGCACGCTCACCACTGGCGAGTTGGCCGTCAGTCGCCTGATGCCCCTCGGCGACACGAAACCCGCCGAGTTGCTGCGCATTGCCGCGTCCGCCGAGAAATACAGCAATCACCCGACGGCCAAGGCGCTGGCACTAATTGCGGGGGAAGCGGGCGTAACGCTCGTCGAGCCCCAGAATTTCGCCGAAACCGCCGGGCGCGGTGTAAAGGCCGATATCGGTGGCACCAAAGTGTTCGTGGGTCGAGCCCAATGGCTCAAGGACAACGGAATCAAGGACGACTTTGAGAAGTCGGTTGACCTGAATGAAACCGAAGGCTGGAGTTTGATTTTCGTTGCGCGTGATAACCAGTGCATCGGCTGGGTGGGGCTGCAGGACCAGACCCGCGCTGAGGCAAAGGAAGCGCTCACCGAGTTGCGCGAAGCCGGGGTGCGCCGCATTGCGATGGTGAGCGGCGATCGCCAGCCCGTCGCCACGCGCGTCGCGGCGGAGATCGGTTGCGAAGAAGCCAAGGGTGAATGTCTCCCGCAAAACAAAGTTGAGTTTGTCCGCGCCGTGAAGGCGAAGGGTTACAAAGTCGCGGTCATCGGTGACGGCGTGAATGACGCTCCGGCGTTGGCGGCGGGCGACATCGGCATTGCGATGGGCGCTGCGGGCAGCGAAGTGGCGATCCATAGCGCAACGATCGCGCTCATGAACAACGATCTGCGCCGGCTGCCGTTCCTCGTGAAGCTCTCGCGCAGCACGCGCGCGGTCATCAACCAGAACTTCCTGTTCGGCGTGCTGTTCATCATCGTCGGCTTGTCGGCGGCAGCATTTGGCTATTTGAATCCGATCATCGCGGCTATCCTGCACAACGTGGGCTCGCTGATCGTGATCTTCAACAGCGCCCGTCTCGTGCGCAAAGGCGAGGAACTGGAACACTATCATCCGGAGACAACTGCGCCAACGTCGGGCCGTGACGCCGGTTCGCGTCACGGGGCTGCCGGGCAGCTGACGCCGAAGATCGCGTAGAAATTGGCGTTATGAAAAAGCCACCGCGCGCGTTTATCATCATCGCCGCCAGCTTGATGCTGACATCTGGTTTGCTCCTTGCCACCAGTCCCGGTCACCGAACTCGCCAGCGGCCCGTACGCCTTCATTCCCGGAACAGCATTGCGACATTCAGTTTTTCCATCAGCACCAACGCGCTGGCCAGCGTTCAACGTCAGACACAGTAAGATTATGATTTCGCGATTGGTGCTGCCGGACCAAAACGCTCCCGCCGATCCTGAGCGAAAAGAGCGCGAGATTGCAAAGCAGTCTTGTGGAGGGTGATGACTATTAAGTTTTTTTGAACTATGCCTGTCGCTGAAACGAATCCGCAACCCGTAATCCGCAATCTGCCGGCGAATGGCGAAGTTGTCGTCTCCGTGCGCGGGCTGACCAAGGTCTTCAAAGATTTCTGGAATCGGCCCAAGGCCCGCGCGGTGGACAATGTGGACTTCGACGTGAAACGCGGCGAGGTGTTTGGGCTTCTGGGACCGAACGGGTCAGGCAAGTCCACCACGGTGAAATTGCTGCTCGGTTTGCTGAATCCGACCAAGGGTCACATCGAAGTTTTCGGTCATTCGCCGCGGCACGTCCAAACCAAGGCGCGCATCGGCTATCTGCCGGAAGAATCGTATCTCTACCGCTACCTCAATTCGCGGGAGACTTTGGATTTCTTCGGCAACCTGTTTCACCTGGACAAGGGCGAGCGCAATGATCGTGCGGAGCAATTGCTGGAAATGGTCGGCTTGAACCAAACGCGGATGCGCGCAGTGGGCGAATTTTCCAAGGGTATGCAACGCCGCATTGGCCTGGCGCAGGCGCTCATCAACGATCCTGACCTTGTTATTCTGGACGAGCCGACTTCGGGGCTCGACCCGATTGGCTGCCGCGAGATCAAGGATCTCATCCTGGCCCTCGCGCGACGCGGCAAGACGGTGATCTTAAGCAGTCATTTGCTTTCTGATGTGGAAGACGTTTGCGATCGCGTGGTGATTTACTACGGCGGAAAAGTTCAGGCGCTGGGGACGCTCAAGGAATTGCTCGCCACGCCCGACACACTGCGGATCACGACCCCGGTGTTGTCGCGCGAAACGATGGCGCGGGTTTTGGACGTCATCCGCCAGGACGTGGACGCCGACAAGGTGCGCGTGGACAATCCCACGCAAAACCTGGAGAGCTACTTCCTCGACGTGGTCGCCAAAGCCAAGCAAGCCGCCGCGGAAACCAGCGGTGCGCAGTCCGGCGCACGTGTCGCGGCCTACTTGCGGGGGGGCGACGCGGAAGCAAAGCCAGCGGCGGAGCGAGTTTTGGAGCGGCTCACTGTGACGCAAGTTGCGCCCGCGGTGGCCATGCCGGATGAGGCAGTGAAGCCGGCCATAGATGAAAAAAAACTCGAAGCGATGACGAAGGTTGCCGAGCCATCGCCGGCGCCGAGCCTGCCGGCGACAGCGGAAGCCAAGCCGGAAGATTTATCGAAGGCGGACGAGAAACTCGCAGCGCTGCTTGGTGGAAAGAACAAATCTGGTTTATAGCGTCGTTTCATCAATGAGTAATTTTCTGGAAATACTAAAATCATTTGATGATTCCGAACACGCTGAATACCCGGTTGGTTTTGTACATGAAGCTGCTTGGTCAAAGTTTGAGAAACTGGCCCAAGAAGTCTGCCCTCAATATCCAGGCTCCGAGTTTGAAACTGGGTTGCGGATTCAAGATGCGAGCTTTCACGGACAAATTATGTTGAAAGTCAGGGGAGGCATTGCAGTGATTCGGGCAAGCAATTTTGGGAACTTAATCACCATTCTAGATGAGGATAGCCTACTCGAAAATTTATCAATGACTCGTTTGAAGAGAATTTTTGAAAAGTTTGGCTACACTTTTGTTCCATCCGAGATTTTGGAATTAGATTATACCGGGAAAAATGGCGGTGTGAATGGTTTTCGTAGCTGGAGATTACGATTCTTCGACTATACTTGAAAAATCATGCAAAGCCTGCTCGCCATCACCTGGTTGACCTGGAAAGCCGCGTTCCGCTTCCGGCTTTTCATCGTCGTGGCGGTGCTGTTGCTCGCGGCGGTGGTGGGGCTGCCGATTTTGATCAAGGACGACGGCACGGCGCGCGGGTTCACGCAGATCTTGCTCGCCTACACGTTGAGCACCATCACGGCGTTGCTGGGCTTGTCCACGCTCTGGCTTGCCTGCGGCACGCTGGCGCGCGACATCGAGGAGTGCCAGATCCAAATGGTCGCGGTGAAACCGGTCGCCCGCTGGCAGATCTGGCTCGGCAAGTGGCTGGGCATCGTGTCGCTGAATGCGGCCTTGCTGGCGATCTCCGGGTTGAGTGTTTATGCCTTGTTGCAATGGCGTGCGACGAAGCTGCCGGAAGCGGAGCAGAAGATTTTGCGCAATGAAGTCCTGGTGGCCCGCGGTTCGGCGCGGGAGCCGACGCACGAGAAGGATTTGGAAGCGGAAGCCAGCCGCCGGCTCGACGAAGCGCTGGCGAAGGCAATGGGGGCGAAGCTGGACGTGGCGGCCATGCGCCGGCAGAT
>JADLHS010000207.1 GCA_020848635.1 Limisphaerales bacterium | reverse complement strand
TTTGAGTCGGGGGCGACGCGGTCCCTGGAATTCCGCCGCGCCCAATTGCGGAAGTTGCAGGCCGCGCTGGTCACGCGGGAGTCCGCTTTGATCGCGGCGCTGCACGCTGACTTACGGAAATCCCCGACCGAAGCCTACGCCACGGAAATCGGGCTGCTGCAGAGCGAAATCCGCCATGCCCTCCGACAACTGCCCGCGTGGCTCCAGCCGCGCCGCCGCCGCGCTCCGTTGGTGGCCTGGCCCGCGGCCGGCTTCATCCAGCCGGAGCCCTACGGCGTGGCCCTCATCATCGGTCCATGGAACTACCCGCTCCAACTCCTGTTGGCGCCGCTCGTCGGCGCGATGGCGGCCGGGAACTGCGCCGTGCTCAAACCGTCCGAGTTTGCGCCGCACACCGCGGCCGCCATCGGCGAACTTATGGGCGCGACCTTTGCCCCGGAATATCTCGCGTTGATTCCCGGCGAACGCGAGGTCGCGGAGGGACTGTTGGGGGAGAAATTTGACGCTATCTTCTTCACCGGCAGCACCGCAGTCGGTCGCTCGGTGATGGCCGCCGCCGCCCGGCACCTCGCGCCGGTCACGCTTGAGCTCGGCGGAAAATCCCCCTGCATTGTCTGTGCCGACGCGCCGCTGGCGACCACCGCGCGCCGCCTTGTCTGGGGCAAATTCATGAATGCCGGTCAGACCTGCGTGGCCCCGGACTTTGTGATCGTTGACCGCCAAGTCCGCGATCGGTTGGTGGCGGCCATGCAGCAGGCGCTGCAGGAGTTCTACGGCAATGACCCGCGGCAGAGCCCGGACTACGGTCGCATTATCAACCGCCAGCACTTTGATCGGCTCACTGGTTACCTTCGCAGTGGCCAGGTGCGGCACGGCGGGCAGCATGACGCCGGCGACCTCTACATCGCACCGACGATCCTGACCGATGCGCCACCGGACGCCCCGGTGATGCAGGAGGAGATTTTCGGTCCGATCCTGCCGGTGATCGCATTCGACAAACTCGAAGACGCCTTGGAACTGCTTCGGGACCGACCGGCCCCCTTGGCGTTGTATCTGTTCAGCCGCGACCGGACGACGCAGGAACGTGTGCTCGCCGCGACGCGCTCGGGCGGAGTCTGCATCAACGACACGGTCACCCATATGGTGGGCAAAGACCTTCCGTTTGGCGGTTTGGGTGACAGTGGCCTTGGGGCGTATCACGGCAAGGCGAGCTTCGACTGTTTCACCCACCACCGTTCCGTGTTGCGCCGTTCGTTTGCCTTCGATCCGAAACTGCGATATCCGCCCCCGCGCGTCACGCTCGGGACACTGAAGCGTGCGCTCCGGTTTTTGCTCGGCGGTTGAGCCGGCGCGGTGCGGAGTCGCTGGGGCGCCGGCAACTTTTGCGCAATTGCCGATGCCGCGCGGCAAGGGGCTGCGCGCAACGTCTGGGGTAGGTCTGTTGAAACCTGTACCCCTCCCTCGACACGGCCCCGTCGCGGCATGCATACTCTAACCCCGTGCGATGGCTTGCGTTTCTGCTGGTGCCCGCCCTGTTCGCCGGTCTGGCCCTGTCAACCGGAGCGTTGCCCTTCAAGCTTGGCGTTCCGGGGCTCTGTGCGCTGCTCTTGCTGGGGATGCTTCCGCGTAGTCCCGAGGGTCGGCGCCGGGAGCTTTGGTCAGTCATCGCCGCTTTCGGCATGTCCATGGTTGGGGACTATTTCCTGTCGAGCCGGAGGGGGCATGTGCATTATTTCGAGGTCGGGATTGCGGCCTTTTTCGTCGCGCATCTTGGCTACCTGCGCTACTCCCTGCTCAACGGCAGGCTCCATCGGCTTGCGCTGGTAGTTTTGACGGTCGTGTTTCTCCCTTACTTCGCGCTGGCGCTGGCGCCAGCCATTCACGGGGGAGCGCTATGGGTGGCGGTACTGTTGTATCTTCTGATTTCATGCATTGGGCTGGCCGCCGCGGTGGGTCTCAAGTCGCCGGCGGGGGCCAAGGGCTTTTACGTGGCCGGCATCGGGCTCGTGGTCGCCTCCGACACGATCATCTCGTTCAACGAGTTTTTGCATTGGCGCGCGCTCAATGGCTGGATTCTGCCCACCTATTATCTGGCCCAGCTCGCCATCACGACTTCGATCCTGCTCCGGTCCGACCGGCGCCCGGATTCCCGAACCTCCCCGGAATCGCGGAGCGTGAGCCAGTCACCCGGCTGACGGAGCGGAAGCTGGGGCAGGGCAGGGTGGGGCGTTCAGATGCATTGCGAGCTATCGCGATGGCCTGGGATTGCCGTGGGTGCTGCCCGGCAAAGAGCGGTCTCAGCCATCCATCAACCGGTTAGGCCAACGCAGTCAACCCGCCATCCTCGGATCGCCACACAATGCCTGGGCGGAAGTGCCGAACTCCCCGGCCCGGTCATTCCTGATTGGCAACCCGCGAAAAGCGACGGGGCTAGATTCGAGGCTCTGGAGTCCGGTCCGCCGTTAGTGCGGATGACGGTGAAACAGGATGTGCGGTTTCTCCAACCCATGGGTGAGCATCAACGGTTCATCGCTGAGCACCGTTCGCGCCGGCCCATCGGCCACCACGGCGCCACCATCCAACACGATGGCTCGGGGGCAGAGTTCGACCACCATTTCCAAATCGTGCGTGGCGATCAGCTTGGTGGCGGGGATTTGCCGGAGCAGCGCCTTGAATTCCCGCCGGCCGCGCGGGTCGAGGTCACTGGTGGGTTCATCGAACACCAGAATGCTTGGTTCGCAGGCCAGCACGCCGGCGAGGCAGACGCGGCGCTTCTCGCCGTGACTTAGGTGATGCGTGGCCCGCTGGCCAAAATCCGGCAGGCCCACCTGCCGCAACGCCTGCTGGACGCGGTTTTTCACTTCGGCTTCGGCCAGGCCCAGCTGCTGCGGGCCGAACGCCACGTCCTCGGCAACGGTCGGGCAGAACAGCTGATCATCCGGGTCCTGAAACACGAGGCCCACCTG
>JADLHS010000206.1 GCA_020848635.1 Limisphaerales bacterium | reverse complement strand
GATGGTTGGTTGGGCCAGAGACCGTGCCAGCGCATTCACCGCTTCCCAATCGGCCGCCCGGGGCTGCAAGGTGAGGTATTCACGATAACGCCGCAACGCCTCGGTAGGATTGTTCAAATCCTGCTGGGATACGGTCGCCAGATTCAACAGCGCCGGGCGATAGTCCGGCTGCTGCTGGAGCGCCGCGTTAAAGGATTGCGCCGCTTCGGCCGCCCGTCCGCGCTGCCGTTGCGCCAGACCCAGACCGTTCAACGCCTCCGCACTTTTTGGATTCAGGCTGACCGCTTCGCGAAAACTCTTCTCCGCCGCCAGGGAGTTGGTTGCGCACAACTGCACGAGCCCCAACTTCAGCCAACCCTCCGGCGCATTGCCCCGACGCACGGTGTACGCCGTGAATTCCGATTTGGCCGCGTCGAGCCTGTTCTGCTCCAGCCAAAGGCAGCCGAGATTGAATCGCGCCTCCAGCAAATCACGATTCAGCGTCAGCGCCCGGGTGTAGGCATTGGCCGCATTGGGACCCTGCCCCGCACGATGATAGGCCAGCCCGAGATAATTCCACGCGTTCGCATTCGTCGGCATGAGCGACGTGGCGACCCTCAGTTCCAAGGTGGCCGCGTCGTATTCGCCGGCGTCGAGCAGTCGCTTGCCTTTCAGCAATGCCCTCGGTCCCGGCGGCGAACAAGCCGTCAGGAGAACCACGAGGGCCAGGATCAGACCACTGCCGAACGCGGCTCGATTTTTTGTGACGCGCATCGCTGCTCGTGGTACCATTCGCCCCCTGACGTGTCAAGAAACGCACCATACACCCAACCAAATTCGCGCCGTCCCGGCCACCGGCTCCGGCTGGCGCTCTGGTGTGTTACGTTTGCCTGGCTGCCATCAACCGGCTTGCCCGCGGAGACCTTCACCACCAGCCTTGCTCCAACCGGACCGCGCGTTGTCATCGTGGAGGACCGGGCGGCCACGGAAGCCTTCCAGCCACGCCCGGAGGTGGTGGAGGCCATGGTCCGCCGCGGTCTAACCAACCTCACCGAGCAAACCACGCCGCGCGCGGCGTGGCTGAGTCTTGTCTCCCTCAATGACACCGTCGGACTGAAGGTGTATTCCCGCCCCGGTCCAAACAGCGGCACGCGGCCAGCCGTCGTTGCCGCCGTGGCCCAAAGCCTGATCGCCGCCGGCATGCCTTCGCAGCAGATCATCATCTGGGACAAGGAGGAGGCGGACTTGCGCGAAGCCGGATTCATGACGCTAGCCGCCCAACTCGGCGTCCGGGTGGCGGCCAGCACCAAGACGGGCTTCAATCCAACCAATTTTTACGATACCCCGCTCATTGGCAACCTGGTGTTCGGCGATCTTGAATTTGAAAAGAAGGGCGACGGCATCGGGCGAAAATCCTTTGTCGCCAAACTGGTTACCAGTGAGATGACCAAAATCATCAACATCACGCCTCTGCTCAATAGCAACGAAGCCGGCGTCTGCGGTAATCTGTACGGCCTGGCCCTCGGCAGCGTGGACAACAGCCTCCGGTTCGAGAACGATCCGGGCCGCCTCGCGCAAGCCGTGCCGGAAATTTACGCCCTCCCCATCCTGGGCGACCGCGTCGTGTTGAACATCACCGACGCCCTCATCTGCCAGTATGAAGGCGGTCCGCGGGGGCTGCTGCACTACTCGGCAGTTCTGGATCAACTCCGGTTCAGCCGGGATCCCGTTGCGCTGGACGTGCTTTCGATCAAAGAATTAACGCACCAGCGCGGCAGCATGCATGGGCCCAATCTAAAGCCGAATATGGAACTCTACCGGAACGCCGCCCTACTCGAACTCGGCGTCAGCGACGTATCACGAATCCAGGTTGAAACCCTGCGGTAACCGGCTGTTTCTCTCGTAGGTTTCGTGGATAACCAATTCCCAAGCAATCACAAATTGACTCGATTTCTACGCTGGTATTCCCATCATTCAGATCGCAATGATCTTCAAGCATTCTATTCCACGCTTCGCTAACTCGATCCAGGTACTCCCCAACTCGAAACGAGTCACTCAAATCCTCGTTGCCGCGATTGGGCTCGCCGCGTTGCCTCCGACGGTCATCGCGAGCGAACCCGGACTGCCTTCCGGAATTCCGCCGGAAGTAAGCCGGGGCGCGGAGGCTTCGCCGCTGCGGTCATGGTTTCTGCCACCGGTACGCATCCTCTGGCAAAGCGAGACTGGCGTGCAAAACGCGGACAATCTGCTGCAGCCCAAGCCCGGTCAAGCCGTGCTCAAGGAAGCTTTGCCGCCGTGCAAACTGACGGCCACCACGAATCAAACCGCCAGCATCCTGCTGGACTTCGGCGTCGAAGTTCAGGGCTACCTCGAACTTTTCACACCGATAACCGGAAACCACACACCCGTGCCGGTGCGCATCCGCTTCGGCGAATCCGCCTCGGAGGCAATGGCGGACATCGGCGGAAAACAAAACGCGCAGAACGATCATGCCGTGCGCGATCAGACCGTTGTGCTGCCATGGCTGGGCAAGAAGACCGTCGGGCCGAGCGGGTTCCGTTTTGTGCGGATTGACGGGGTGGATTCCAAATTGCCCGCGGCATTGAGCCAGGTGCGCGCGGTGCTGGTGTTACGCGATGCGCCATACGTCGGCTCCTTCCGTTGCGACGACGAGCGGTTGAACCGCATCTGGCAGGTCGGGGCTTACACGGTGCACCTCAACATGCAGGAATATCTCTGGGACGGCATCAAACGCGACCGCCTCGTCTGGATCGGCGACATGCACCCCGAGGTCAGCACCATCAACGCCGTGTTCGGCTTCAACGAGGTGGTGCCCCGCTCGCTCGACCTGACGCGCGACGTCACGCCCGTCACCGAGTGGATGAATGGCATCTCCAGCTACTCGATGTGGTGGGTGCTCATCCACGAAGACCTGTGGATGCACCACGGTAACCGGGGCTACCTCGAAGCGCAGCAAACCTACATCACCGCTCTGCTCAAACGCCTCGCCAAACTCATCGGCCCGGATGGCAAGGAACGGATTGACGGCATGCGATTTCTCGACTGGCCCAGCTCCCCCAACCAACAGGGCGTCACCGCCGGGCTCCAGGGACTGCTCGTGATGACCCTCGAAAGTGGTGCACGCCTCATGACGGCGCTCGGTGACGACGGAACCGCGAAACTCTGCGCCGATGCCGCGGCGCGCGGACGCACGGTCATTCCGGGCGTGAACAAATCCAAGTCCGGCGCGGCACTCCTGTCCCTGGCCGGCATGAGAGACGCCCGGCAGACTTCCGACACCGTGCTCAAGGTCGGCGGCCCGAAGGACGTTTCGACCTTCTACGGCTTCTACGTGTTGCAGGCGCTCGCAAAATCCGGCGATACCGACACCGCGCTCGACTTTATCCGCACCTATTGGGGCGCGATGCTTGATTTCGGCGCGACCACCTTCTGGGAGGATTTCAACCTGGAGTGGACAAACAACGCCACCCGCATTGGCGAAATCGTCCCGGCCGGGAAGAAGGACATCCATGGCGACTGCGGCGCGTACTGCTACGAAGGCTTTCGTCACAGCTTTTGCCACGGTTGGGCCAGCGGACCGACCGCGTGGCTCAGTCAGAACGTGCTGGGCGTAAAACCAATCACCCCCGGATTCAAACGGGTCCGGATCGCCCCCCAACTTGGAAATCTCAAATGGGCGGAAGGCACCTATCCCACGCCGCTGGGCCCGATTAAGCTCCGGCACGAGCGCCAGCCGGACGGCTCGGTGAAATCCAAAATTGAAGCCCCGCCTGGGGTTGAGGTCGAGCAAACCCGTTGAACCAGTTTATATGATCCCCCGCAAATTGAGTTACCTCGCCGTCCTCATCTTGGCCTTGGGAAATGCCCTCGCCGCGGAGGTCAAGCCCGTCGCCTTGCGCACGGAGTATCTGGCCAATCCACTGGGCCTCGACAGCCCCGCCCCGCGTGTGCAGTGGCAACTTGCCTCGGACGCGCGTGGTGCCAAGCAGACGGCGTATCGGATACTCGTGGCCAGCTCCGCTGCGAAACTGGCGAAGGCCGAAGGGGACCTGTGGGACTCGGGAAAAGTGGCCGGCGACGCGAGCACGCAAATTGCCTACGCCGGCAAACCCCTCGCTTCGGGTCAGGCGTGTTTCTGGAAGGTAAGGGTCTGGGACCAACGCGGCAAAATATCGCGCTGGAGCGAACCGGCAAAGTGGAGCGTGGGACTGCTGCACCCCGACGACTGGAAGGCGCAGTGGATTTCCTACCGCGACGATGTACCGCTGCACACCAACCGGGCGGCGCTCTTTCTGCCACCGGCGCGGCACTACCGCAAGGAGTTCGCCGCCATAAAAACGATCAAGCGCGCGATGATTTACGTCTCGGCACTGGGTTTGGTTGATCTGCACCTCAACGGCCAGCCGGTCACCGACTCGTTCTTTGAATCGGGTTGGGCAGACTACCAGCAGCGCGCTTACTACCGCACCCATGATGTCACCGGGCAGCTTCAACGTGGGGAAAACTGTCTCGGGGCGGTGGTTGCTGATGGCTGGTATGCCGGCTACGTCGGCTACGGTCTGCTCGTGGGTTACGGCCCCAACAAAGTGGGACGTTACTTCTATGGCAAAACCCCGGCGTTTCTCGCCCAATTGGAAATCGAATATGCCGACGGCGCGCGGGAAACCATCGTCACCGACACCTCGTGGCAGGTGAGCAGTGACGGCCCGATTCGCGAGGCGGACATGATCATGGGCGAGGCCTTCGATGCGCAGCGCATTCGGGCCGACTGGTGCTCGGTGGATGGTGCGAAGGATTGGAAATGGGATTCCGCGATCCGCGCCGAAGAAAACGGCAGCACCAAAGCGGTGTTTTCTGACAACCGGGGCCAGCGCGAGGTTGAACTGGGCTTCCAGCGTCCGCCAAAGTTGCAAGCCTACGCCGCCCCACCCATTCGCATTACGGACGAACTCAAGATCCGGCGTATTACCGAGCCGAAGCCCGGCGTCTATATTTTCGACCTCGGCCAAAACCTCGCGGGGGTCATCCGCCTGCGCACCCAAGGCCCGGCGGGGACCAAACTTCAAATCCGCTACGGGGAGATGCTGCATCCGGACGGTCGTTTGATGACGGAGAACTTGCGCAAAGCCCGCGCCACGGACTTCTACACGATGGCCGGCGACAAGAATGGGGAAACGTGGACCCCACGATTCACGTATCACGGGTTTCAATTCGTCGAAATTACCGGGCTCCCGGCCAGACCAACTTTGGATACCGTAACCGGCCTGGTCCTGCACAACGACACGCCGCTGACGGGTGAGTTCGCCTGCTCGGACGAAGTCATGACGCGATTCTGGAAGAACACGCAATGGACGCAGCGCGCGAACTTCATCGAAATGCCCACCGATTGTCCCCAACGCGACGAGCGCCTGGGCTGGATGGGGGACGCACAGGTGTATGTCCGCACCGCCAGTTACAACGCCGATGTCGCCGCGTTTTTCACCAGATGGCTCGATGATCTGGTCGAGGCGCAGCGCGAACTCGGACCTTACCCGGATTATTGTCCGTATCCGATGGGCCACGGCGCGAAGGATCAGAATTGGGGCACGGCGTGGACCGATGCCGGCATCATTTGTCCCTATACGATCTGGCAGGTCTATGGCGACACGCGGTTGATCGAGAAGAACTGGGATTCCATGACGCGATTCATGAACTGGCGCCGGCAGCGGGCAGCGGATTTCCGCGGCGGGAAGGACGGCAACACCTGGGGCGATTGGCTGAACGTGAATGAACCGACGCCGATTGAGTTCGTGGACGCCGCGTATTTCAAACACGACGCGGATTTGATGGCCCGCATGGCCCGCGCAATTGGACGGGAGAAGGAGGCGGACGATTACGCCAAATTGTCCACCAACATCGCGGCGCAGTTTGCCAAGGATTACCAAGCTCCCGATGGCACTCTGAAAGTGAAGACGCAGACGGCGCATGTTTTGGCCCTGACCTTCGGGCTGTTCCCGGAAACGGCCGGGGGCGGGATTGCCGACCAGCTCGTGGCGCGCATCGCGAAGAACGACTACCGCATGGCGACCGGTTTCCTTGGCACCAAGCCACTCCTGTCCGCGCTTTCGGAAAGCGGCCAGAACGATCTCGCATGCCGCTTGTTTCAGAGCCGCCGCTTCCCGTCGTGGGGCTACGAAGTCGTCAACGGCGCGACGAGTGTTTGGGAGCGCTGGGACAGCTACACGAAGGAGCACGGGTTCAACGGCGCCGACGGCACGCAAAACGCCGCGATGAACAGCTTCAGCCACTATTCATTTGGCGCGGTGATGGAATGGGGTTTTCGCACGCTGGCCGGCATTGATACCGATGGCCCCGGATTCAGGCAAATCATCATCCGCCCCCATCCCCCCAGGCCCGGCAGCAATCCCGAGCAAACGCCGATTGATTGGGTGAACGCGCACTACGATTCGATTCATGGTCGCATCGTCAGCAACTGGCGGCGCACCGCCACGCGCTTCGAACTGGAAACGACGATTCCAGCGAACACCACCGCGAAGGTTTATCTCCCGGCGCACAGCGTGGAGGGAGTGACCGAAAGCGGGAAGCCATTGGCGAAAGCCAAGGGTGTAAACCTCATTCGCCGTGAAAGCGACTGCGTGGTGCTGGCGGTGGAGGCAGGTTCCTACCGGTTCGCCAGCCCGGTTCAATAGTCAGGCAATTGGCTTACGGAGGTCAGACCACGGCTGAGAAGTGTCGCAAATCAAGGCTGCGTCCGGCGCACCACGGCGAGCCCCTTGAGCAAATCCACCGCCCGGGCCAGCGCGGGATCGCTGATCTGCGGCTTCAGCGGCTCACGGTCGCGCGCAGGGGTAAATTCATCCACGCTCTTGCCCTCGCGGCGTTCGCGCACCAAGTCCGCTTCGGTGATCCGTTGCCGGCGGCTTGCGGTGTTGGTGCCAGCGGGCGCGTTGGAAATCGCCCCCGACCGGACGACCGGCTTGGCCACCAAACCGTATGCATCTCGCAAGTAAATCCGTTCCTCCTCCAAGCCCACCTTCACCTCGATGTCTGGCTTTACTCCTTGCGCCGAAAGCGCCGTCCCGTCGCCGAGCTTGACCGGGGCCGAAGCAATGCGCAGCCACTGACCGTCCGACAACGGATATTCGCTCATCACCATGGCCGCGCCCGCCGTCGGGCTGCCGAGCAACAACCCTGCGCCCGCATCGCGCAGCACCGCCGCCAGCGCCTCCGCCGCACCGGTCGTTTCGCGGTTGATCAGAATCGCTACCGGCAACGTCAGCGCGTTCTGTTTCTCGGTTGATTTCATCGCGCCATTGCCCCAGTCCAGCAGCGGGCGTTCTTTTGCGATGAACAAGTCAGCCACGGCGGCAGCCGCCGCAAAATCCTCGCCCTCGGCGAAGCGGAGGTCGAGGACGAGGCCCTTTAAGGTGTTCGACGCCTGCAACGTCTGAAACGCCGCGCTTACCGCGCCCGCCAGCCCATCTGCTACGCGGCTCACGCGCACATAAGCAATGTCGGTTTCGAGCAAATTGGTCTTGCTCACGAACGGGGTGTTGGTCGGGGCGACCAGCAGATTGGTTGCCGCGACAACCCGCACCTTGCCCCGTAAATTGGCCAATAGCCCCTCCACCGCCGCGCGATTCAGTTCCAGATCCGACGTGCCCGCAAGATGCGCCCGCACCAGATCGAACACCACACGGAAATCTGGCGTGGCATTGGTGGTCGTCGCCCAAAGGCTCGAAGCGGGAGCGAGCAAAAACAGGAGGCAACCCGCGAAAAGGCCAAGCCGAAATGGTCTCATGTGCGCGACAAAGTGCGGGACACTTGTCGGAAAGTAAAGCCGCGAGGAAATGGCCAGGAATTTTGGCCGAATTCATCGGCCGGGTTGACGCACGAGAGCGAAAGGAGCGCATGCGAGACCGACAACGACCCGCAATTGCTCGCTCATACCAGAAGCGGAAAGCCAAGCGCGTCCCCGTCTTGCTATGCTTGAATCCCGAGGGCGGGAAGGATTGCGGCCAGCAGGTCGGCATACGGCACCGGCTTTTCGAAGAACGCCACGGCCCCGGCGGCTAGCGCCTTTTCGCGGTGCTGGCGGGCCTCTTCACCGGAAATCAGGATCACTGGAATACCCGACAACTTCGGAAATCTCCGCAGCCAATGCATGATCGTATAGCCATTCCAGTCCAGCCCGACACTGGAGGAAGGGACGGATGGAAAATTGATGTCGAGAACGATGAGTTCCGCCGCCGTTTTTTCCGCAACACTGGCCGCATTGGTTGCATCCGAGATCGTGGTCACCGCGAAGCCGCTGGCCTTCAACTTGAACTCGAAGGCCTTCAACACCACAGGATTGTCATCCACCACCAGGATTCTCCTCCCGGCCCCGACGGCAGCTGGGGGAGACGGCACATCGACCACCGGCGCGACCGTCGCCGCAAATGGCTGCTTCTCCTTGGGCCGTTGGGGAGGTTGATGGGTAGCCCATTTCCCCGGCGTGGCGAGTTTCAGTG
The DNA here is from genome assembly GCA_020848635.1 of Limisphaerales bacterium. Taxonomy (GTDB): domain Bacteria; phylum Verrucomicrobiota; class Verrucomicrobiia; order Limisphaerales; family JADLHS01; genus JADLHS01. The sequence goes on along the minus strand of JADLHS010000206.1, from coordinate 8,800 downwards.
CGATTTCCATATTGGTTGACGATATATGCCCGGCGGTGTTTCAAACCAACACACCTTTGCCTTCTTCTCAGGCACGCCTCCCGGGCGGCCGCTGAGAAAGGAACGGCGGGGCATCTTCCCGACCAGTTATTCGGTAACTTTAGCGCTTGTCGTGCCACGAACCCCGCACCGCCGGACCCAAGCCCAAAAGCCGGAGCGATCGGGCACGAACCAAGCCGGCGCACGGTGGCCACAACGGTCGCCACAACCCGAGGGATCAACTGGTTCACCGCCCAAGCCGAGTTATATTTTGCAAATGAGGTTAGCAGCCACTTTCTCTGGGCCGATCTCCGCCAACGCAGCCGAACCGCCGGACTTGCCCGGCAAAGAACGACGTGACCGCTTTCTCGGTCGCATGCACACGGACGATTCCTTCAGATCCGATTTCCCCCTACCTGGCAACTTCGGGGTCCAACTCATCCGAACCCGCTGCGAAATCCGGATTGCACGCCGGAAGTTGCGCCAATAATCTCCGCCGATGCAATGCCAACAACTGCGCGGACAACTCTTCCGCCTCCTAATCGCCCTGCCGCTGGTTTTTGCCGGCGCGAACTCCTACAGCGCCGAAGGCGCGTCCTTGGCCGAGCGCCTCGGCTTCAAGTCCACGGACAAAATTCTGATCGTCAACGGCGACGATGCGGGTATGTGCCACTCGGCAAATCTGGCCACGATTGCGGCGCTTGAACAAGGCCAGATGCGTACCGCCACCATCATGGTACCCTGCCCTTGGTTTCCGGAGATCGCGGCCTATGCAAAGGCGCATCCGGAGCGGGATTTTGGCATTCATCTTTGCCACACGTCGGAATGGAGCAAGTATCGCTGGGGTCCGGTGGCGGCACGCGAACAGGTGCCGGGCTTGGTGGATCCGTCGGGTTATCTCTGGCCGGAGATTCCGGACGTTTACGCCCACGCCACGCCGGAGCAGGCCTTGATCGAAGGCCGGGCGCAGATCAAACGCGCGCTGGCGGCCGGGGTGGATGTCACCCATCTGGATTCCCACATGGGCACGATGCAATATCACCCGGAGTACATGAAAGCGTATCTGCAACTCGCGGTGGAATTTGATCTGCCAGTGCGGATGGCCTCGCAGGAAACCCTCGCGCGCATGGGCCACCCGGAAATCCGCGGGCTCTTCGCCGCGCAGGGGATTGTTTCGCCGGATCACTTTGTTTTTGATGAATTAAAGAATGAAGGTAAGGGCGTAAAAAAATTCTGGCTCGAGGTGGTGAAGCATCTGAAGCCGGGTGTGACGGAGCTTTACATCCATGCCGGCCTCCCGAATGACGAATTGAAAGCCATCACGGGCTCCTGGGGTACCCGGGCGGAGGAGTTTGACGTTTTCACGCACAGTGACGAGATGAAACAACTTATCGCGGACCAGAAAATCATTCTCCTTGGTTATCGGCCGTTGCGGGAACTTCAGCACAAGGAACGGACGGCGGCGAAGGGGCGTTGATCGCCGGGGCATGGCAATCTGCGGGCCCGCCCGCCCCTTGCCGGCCCGGAGGACACGGGCCGCGGGCCGAATGAACGAGAGTCAACCGGACATGAAACGCTTGCGGGAAAAGAAGCTGGCCCATGAGAGATTTTGGCACGGGGAAGGCCCTTGTCTCCTGCTCCTCCCTACCGCGGCGATGGAACAGTACGATCTCGCGGGTTACCGCGAGCGGTTTGAGAATCCGGAATTGATGTGGCAGGCCGAAATGCGGCGCGCGCGTCCAGTGGTGGACTGGCCCACGGATGGTATTCCGACAGTGCGCCCGAATCTCGGCGTCGTATTCATCCCGGCCATCGCGGGCGCCGGCTATCGGATCGAGGAGGGGTCCATGCCTTGGCCCGGCGAGCCACTCACCCGGGACGCAATCCGAACCCTCAAACAACGGCAGGTCGCGGCAACCAGATTGATGCAATTGGCCCGGGAGTTTTACGCCATCCACGAAGCGGGCGCCGAATCGGAAATCGCCGCCTACCATCCCGACACCCAAGGGGTTTTCGACATCGCGCACTTGCTGGCGGGCGAGGAAATCTTTCTGCAACTCAGCGATGAGCCCGACTGGGTGCGCGAGTTGATGGAGTTGTGTCTCGACCTCTACGTACAGGTTTCCCGCGAGTTGAAGGCAACGCTGCGGCAGCCCGCCGGCGAAATGATTCACGGGCACGGCACGCCACAAGGCGTGTTCTTCCCTCACGCCGGTGTGCGCATCAGCGAAGACACGCCGACCCTGCTCTCCTCCAAGATGCTGGCCGAAGTGGTGTTACCATTCATTGCGCGCGCTGCCGAACCGTTCGGCGGGTGCTTTGTGCATTATTGCGGACGGCACCATGCGTTTTTCGAACAACTCTGCAATTGTTCCGCGGTGCGGGCAATTGATCTGGGCAATAGCGAGCTTTACGAATTGCGCTGGCTGCTTGAGAAATGTGCCACCGGGAACAAGGTGCTCTACAGCCGCATCGCCGCGCAGCCAGGCGAGGATTGGCGGACGTACCTGCAACGTATTGCCGCCGGCATCAGCGCCACCGGCGCCCGCGTCATTTTGCGTCCGATGGTCTTTCCCGAAACCCGCAACGAATGCCAGGCAATGCTCGACCTTTGGCACGAACTCACGGCATGAGAACGCCCGCGCCATCGGCGCCGGATGGTTGTTGTCGCCATTGAATTCCGACAACACTTTCGCAGTGTGTGGGGCGGTCATGGGTATTCAAATCAATCGGGGAAGAGTCGCCCGACGTTGTGCGCCGCTACCGGCGGCTACCACTCGACTTCTGGATTATGGATTTTGCCACGCATCGGAACTCGGCGCCGGGCGGGGAAGATCGCCTTCATCGCTACGCATTCATCCGGGCGATCGCCCAAAAACCGCGCTCATTCCCCTGCGGCCATTTGAAAACAGTGGATCGTTCCCCGATCAGTGCTCACGAAGAGGCGGCCGTTCGCGACGACCAGTCCGTGCGCGCGGCCGGTGACGGCGGCGGACCAAAGCACTTTGCCGGTGGCCGTCGCGAAAGCCGTCACCCGATCGTCTCCTCCGGCAAATAGTGTCGCGCCGGCGAGGATCAGGTCGTGCGGGCAGTCAGCCACTGTGCGCCATAGGTAGCACGCTGCCAATTGTGGTGGTACCGTCGCCAGTTCCGCTTCGATTGGCTTCAGGTCATCCTTCAGCTTTTCGCCCGCGGATTCCTTCGCCTTGTCCCCGAGCTTCTTCAGCGCTTCCTTGATACGCTTGTGTTGCGCCTGAAGCTGGGCCTGGTGTTTGGCGATTTCCAGATAACGAGCGCGGGCAAAACCGGAAAGTTCGGTACCGGTATTCAGGTAGGCGGTCGCCTCCGTGACCACGATGCGCTTGGCTTTGGGAAACGTGACGAAGTAATCCCGGCTGTTGGCATCGAATCCCCGGACTTCGCCATCGGAGCCGTGGTTCTGACCGCTGCCGTGCAGGAACTCGTCGGTCCGGCTCACGACCGCAAAAACGCCTCCTTGACCGGAGCCGCCGAAACCGCCGATGGCCCGCCCCGTAGCGCGCTCAAACATTTCCGGTTGTTGCCGGCCTTGGGGCAGATAGAGGCGGGTTTGCGTCGCGAGCATCGCCCCTTGCATGGTAAAGTGTTCGAGCTTTTCCAGGTATCGTCCCGGACCGGTTTCCGCCCCGGTCGTGGCGTCAACGGCACACAAGTAGGAAGGTTCCCACGGCACCAGGGACGCGCCGAAGTAGGCAATGTCGTCCTGGATCAACACGCCCGTCCGGCACGGCCAGTGGGAAATCAGCTTGCCGTCGTTCAGCAGCAGGTTTTCCTCGCCGGAGGGCTTTCGCTTCCACACCAGGTCGCCTAGAGCGGCGTCGAGGCAGTAGGCATTCCCGTCATCGGAACCAAAATAGACTTTGCGTTGATGCCAGGAAGGTGGCAGTCGCACGGGCCCATCCGTGTGGAACACCCATTTCTCCGCCCCCGTCTTTGCATCAAGACAATGGACGGCGTCATCCACTGACGAGCCGAAGTAAACAGAATCCCCGACCGCGATGACGAAGAGTGCGGGATCGAAGTTCCGCATGGACTCGAGGCGACGGAGGTTGGCGTAGGAATCCCATTTCGCCGGACCAGGCCAGGCCATTTGCAGCGGCGTCGGCGAGGCGTAGGTCCAAGCCGGCAACAAAGGGACGCGGATGGCCTCCGCCGTAACGCCGCTGCGCCGATTGTCGCCGCGATACGTCGGCCAATCCGCGGCGGGCGCGCGTAACTCCGCGACGCTCGTCAAGGACAGGAGCGTGAGGACGAGCGGAAGCGAACGGTTTGAATCTCGAAGCGGCAAGTTCATCAGCGGTTCCCGGTCAGTTCGTTTTTGGGCCAAGCTTCGGCGCAAACCCGATGGACGTCTCGAGCCAGTTACCACAACTGCAACCGCCCCCGCCTTCGGGCGACAGCACCATTCCATTGGCGGGCACGGTGCTGAGCCAGCAACTTGGACGCAAATTGTACCAGCTCGTGACCGCCGCATCCGCCAGGGCCCACATCGCGATGCGTCCGCCTTCGCCCCGGTAAATCAGGGCGTTCGACGTGGCGGCGTAGGTCGCGCATCCGCCGTGGCGCCCGACGTCGTTCGTTAGCAGCTTGCCGGTCGCTGCCTCGTAACCACACGGCTCCAGGAAGACCGTGTTGCGGACAACCACCGGGTGCTGCATGTGCCCGCCGTGATTGTCGTGGGGCCAGTTGTGGGTCGTCTGCCACAGGCTTTTTCCCTCGGCGGCGCTGAAGGCGTAGAGGTTGTATTTGCCCGACGCCGACGCCGCGAGGAACACCTTGTCTTCCGCGGCGAGAAGATAAAAGACAACAATCCCGTCGGCTGTGTCAACCGGCTGCTCCCAGAGTTTGGCACCGGTCTGCGCGTCGAGCGCGATGAGGTATTGGTTCTCCCACAACTTCGGAGAACCGATCCGGCTTGAGGTCAACGCTCGCACCGCGGGATTGCGGCACTCAACGAACAGAACCCGGCCCCCGGCAATCGCAATGGTTGAGTTAATCACGACCCCGCCTTGATAACGCCATTTCAACTCCCCGTTCGCACTCGCCACGGCAAATAAATCGTCGCTGCAAATTTTCTCCGTACCAGCCCCCGAGGTGCCGTCATACCAGCTTTCCTTGCCCCAGAAATCAGTGTACACCGCGCCCTGTTTGACACTGCTGCCGTAGAGCAGATCGCCGGCCCGGGCGACATAGCCCCACTCATGGGACGCACGCAAACCGCGATCGGCCAGCGGAAATGTACGGAGCAATTCGCCCGTCCCCGCCGCAATCACCCAGCAACGGTCCTTGATGGCCACATACAGTTGCTCGGAATCGGCGCACCAATTACCCGCGTCCCGCGGCATATTCACGCGGCGCAGGGCCGGAATTTCGAGCGACCAAAGCAGCGCGCCGTTGTAGGAATCGAGGGCGGCCAGGCGATTCAGCCCTTGATGAAATAAACGGCCGTTGACGGCGAGCGGGGCCGGCATCCGCGGATTGCGATCAATGCCAAAATCCGCGCCCGGTCGCCCCAGCCATTGCACTTCGAGACGGTCGGTACGGGCAGCCCCCTGCAACCCCTCCTGACTGTTGGCGGAATTACCAGCGTCCCCATACTGGTGCGTCCAGGAACCGGTATCCGCCGGCGGATTGCGGGTGATACGCACCCAACCGCCCTCGTCGGCTGGCACAAAATTCCAATTCGCTTTCAATTCGCCGAGCCATTTTGTGACGCGATCCTTCACCTCGGTTGGGGTCACGGAACGCCACGGTCCCAGACAGGCCACCCCCGTCGCGGGTTGCAGCAAGGGAATTAGCTGTTGGGCGGTCGCGGGAAGTAGAACGCTGTCGGCGCCACCGTCCGCCACGATCAAGTTGGCGAACGACTGGGGGTAAGGCAGGCTTTCCAGCGAAGCCGCGTGGTGCAGCCTGATGCGCGAACCATAAACCCCCGCTTTACGGAGCAACGCTCGCGCGCGGGCAATCTGATCCGGATCGGTGTCCACGCCGACGATGATCAACTCGCTGCGGCGGGCCAGTTCGTAAGCGAGTTGCCCGTCGTTGCAGTCAAGGAGGAGACAGTAGCCCCGCGTGATGCCGGTCGTGGAAAGGATCTGATCCGCAACCAGGCCGCATTGCCGACTACGCGCGGTATTTGGATAGGGCGAAGGCGAATCCGCAACTTGCGCGACGGAGTAATTCAACCCGTTATCCAATTCGAACGCTTCGGTGACCCGGCGACCGTCTTGGGCGGAACTCGTTCGGATTCGGTACTGGTATCGCTCCCGGGTTTGGAGCCCGCGCAACGTCAGTTGATGGCGGGTCTTTGATCCAGCATCTGGGATTTGTTGGTCGAATTTCTCCCCGACACCAAACTCGATGCTGCATTCGGACGGTTCATCGGTTTCCCAGGAGATCGTCGCCGTGTCGGGGGTGAGGAACCGCACATGCGGCGGAACGCGAAACGCGAAGGGCTTGGGAGTTGGCGTTCCCTTGGTGGAGAAATTCGACTCGATTTCCTTCGGGTCGAGCGCCCGGCCATAAATAGCGACCTCGTGGAGCTTGCCCTGCATCCGAAAAAACTCGTTATCGTCCCGGTAGGCGCCGAGAGTCAGGAAGGCTTTGGGCGGATATGCGATATCCCCGTGTTGATCCATTGAAGTGGCCTCCAGCTTTCCGTTCACGTAGAGCTTCACGGCCTGGCCGTCGTACGTGCCGACGACATGATACCACTGACCTTTCTGGAAAGCTGCGGTCGCCGTCAGGTAAGTCAGCCGCCCACTCGCTGACACGGCGAAGCGGAAATGGGATTCGTCGTAACCGAGCAGCCAGCCTTTCTCAAAATCACCGTTGTCCTGGAAACAGCCAACAATGCCACCCCACGCCAAGCCCGCATCCAACGCCACCCAGGCTTCGACGGAAATCTGGCTGCGCGGAAAGTCCTCCAGTTGGATATCCGGAATATCAGCGCTATTCTCAGTCCCATCAAAGTTCAGGGCCCCAAATGGGTCTTTCGTGAGGCGAACCGGTCCTTGAATCACCCCGTGCAGATCATCCGCCCGGTCAAGGAGCTTGGTCACCTCAATATGCTCGGCATCGAACGTCCACCAAGCGAGCGGCTGAGCCGCCGCCTGGCAGACCGTGGTGACGAGCATCACCCAGCCCAGCCACCGGCCCCCGGCCCAGGCAATCAGGCCTGACCGAAGGCCCACAATGGGACGATTGAAGATTCGCACGCGCCAGAGGATCAAGAAGCGACCCCAAAACCGCAAGCCCAGACCCAATCATCTGTGAATCTCACCAGATCGGGCGCGCAATCATCTCGCCCAGCAACCACATGTCCCGGACTTATTCGTCCTTGGTGGATTAGTAGGTTTGCCGGTAGTCTTTGCGGAGGACAACGTCCATTGATTTTGAGAAGCATGGCGAAGCAGCGACGGCAGCCAAAATCAGAGGTGGACGCTTGCGCCTGTAATTGTGGAAGCACGCATGTCGCCAAAGCAAGATGTTGCTCCGCCTTAAACCATGACAATGAACCGCCCCACCCCGCTAAGCACCTGCCAGGCCCGCCCCGCCGCAGTTGGCTTCGCAGTGGTCGGGTTGCTCCTATTTCTGTTGGTCACAGGCTGCCGGCAGATTCCGACAGCAGCGGCCCGACCCGAGGCCCGGTTGATGGGCACGCTCTGGTGGATGTCACCCAACGACCTCAATCGCCCGATTGCGGCATGGCAGGCGGAATTTGATCAACTGGAGGCGCTAGGCATTCGCATCCTGGTACTGAACGGACCGTTCTTCGGCGAGAATCCGCCGCCGGGGGCCGCGGATCCGACCGAAGCATTTTTCAACGAGGCCGACCGCCGCGGACTGTCAATCTACATGGACACCCTGTCCGCGCCGGATTGGTGGACGCTGTCCGATCCCGCGCCGGAAATTGCCCGCGCCCGGGCGCGCATCGAATCCCTAAACCACCGTTACGGTCAGCATCGCTCCTTCACCGGCTGGTACATTCCCTACGAGTTGTATGTGATGTGGGATGCCCCGGCGGAATTAATTACGGTCTTGTACCGCGACATCTCCGCCGCCTGCAAACGAGTGTCGCCTCCCAAGCCAGTCATGCTCTCGCCCTTCTTCATTTTGGATCAAGCCGGCGATCTTGGCAGTTTTCGCTGGGCCACCCCCGCCGAGTATCAGCAATTCTGGACCACGCTGCTCCAGCAAAGCCAGGTGGATATTGTGGCCTTGCAAGACAGCGGCGAACATCTGTCCTGTTACACGCTGGACCAACGTCGCCCCTTCCTGGCGGCGATGAAGTCGGCCTGTGCGACCGCCAACAAGCAGTTCTGGATTAACATCGAAGTCGGTGAATTAAACGTCGCGAGTCTTTCGGATTACACCAATCGCTTCGGTTACAAAACCCATGTAAACGATCCGAAGACCGCGACCGCGTGGCAGGCTGTCGCCCCGGATAAACTGCGCTACAAACTCGAACTGGCCGGCGAATACACCGACACCTCGATCTCCTGGGGATACCAACAGTTTATCCGGCCAACGCTCGGCCCGGAGGCGGTGCAACTGCATCAGGCGTATGAGGCGATTTTGACGAACCGCAATGGCAATATCAGCACGCGCTAACGAACTGTTTTGAAGATCCGTCCACGGATTCCAACCATGCAAACACGAATCATCTCCCCAATTCTTGCCGCTTTGCTTGCCGTTTGCGTTTTCCACGTTGCGTCGGCAACGGACATGCTTTCGCTGGCAG
>JADLHS010000205.1 GCA_020848635.1 Limisphaerales bacterium | reverse complement strand
CCGGCCCCGCACGACTGGCGTTGGCGAATAATCTCGCCATCCGAAAGAGGCGCTGGCAGCTTTCGCCGCGTTCAATGAACACGAAGAACTTGCTTCAAACTTACGGCCCGCCGCCCTGTTATCCGATCAGGCGGGGGCGGGGGTTTGCCCGGCTGGCCGCCACGGGGCGGACCGTCGGTTTCGCGCTGGCGTGGTTGACCCACTGCGCTTGCGCGGAAGTTGCCATCAATCGTTTTGGTTTCACTGGCCCGGAGATTTTCCCAATCGACAGCCAGATCAGTCTGTTGCACGCGGCCGATCTGGACGGCGACGGGTTGAACGACCTCATTGTCGTCAACAACGCCCGCTCCAAAATCAATCTGCTCTACAATCAGACTGGCAAGACGAACCCCGCCGCGGTGAAAGCGCCCGCGACCAAGCGCGAGCAGAATGAATTGCCGCCGGATGCGCGGTTTCGCATTGACGCCATTGCCTCGGAGAAGCGCATCGGTTCGATGGTCGTCACCGATTTGAACGGCGACGGGAAGCCGGACATCGCCTACTACGGCGACCCGAAGGAGTTGGTGGTGATTTACAACGAGGGCCCGAACGGCTGGAGCGCGCCCAAGCGCTGGCCCATTGAAGACGGTCTGCTCGATGCGAACGGATTGACTTCCGGTGATTTGAACGGCGACGGGCGCACCGATCTGGTTTTGCTTGCCGAGAACCATTTTTATCTGATCCCGCAAAAAGAAGATCACACCCTGGGCGAGGCGGAGAAAATTCCCATTGCCGCCGCCGCGAAATCGGTGCAAGTGCTCGATATCGACGGGGACGGCCGCCAGGATGTGCTGCTCGTAAATTTCGACAGCGCCACGCCGTTCCGCTTTCGTTTGCAAAACGCGGACGGGCAGCTCGGCCCGGAAGTGTATTTCAAATTGCCCCCCATTCATTCCTATTGGGGCGACAACCTCGAAGCGGGCAGGCAGACGTTCATCGTGACGGTGGCCGCCAATTCCGGGCGCGCGCAAATCTCTCAATTCACCCGCAAGCCGGCGGAGCCCCTTTCGGGGGAATTCCAAACGGGTCAATTTCAGGTGCTGCCCCTGGGCAAGACCGACAAGGCGAAGCGCGGTTCGCAATGGGCGGACGTGAACGGCGATGGGTTAGCCGATTTGCTCGTGGCCGAACCCGAACGCGGCCAGCTCTCGATCTACCTGCAAAAGCCGGATGGTTCGTTGGGCGCACCCCGCGCCTACCCCACACTGGCGGGCGTGAGCGACATCGCCGTGTCCGATTGGGACGGCGATGGCAAGGCGGAGATTTTTCTGTTGAGCGCGGACGAAAAGCAGATCGGGGTCACCCGATTCGATGCGAACGGGCGATTGCCCTTTCCGGAATTGATTTCGTTCGACGGCAAACCGCTCGCGCTGGCCGTCGGCCCCCTGGGGCCAAACGCGAAGCCGACGCTGGCCGTGATCGTCCTCGATGCCAATGAAGGTCGTTCGCTGGTCACGCGCACGGCTGCTGGCCAGACGACCACCCAGAAACTAAACAAGGATTTCAAATCAAATCCGACCACCTTGCTCTTCCATGATGTGAACCAGGACGGCCGGGTGGACTTGGTGGGGCTGGTGCCGTTCGAAAAAGTCAAAGTGTTGCTCCAAGGGGCGGGAAAGGACTTCGACGAGTTCGACGTCGCCCCTCCCGGCGGCGCCGAGGAGCGGCAACCCTGGTTAAGCGTGGCGGACGTGGACGGGGATGGCAAACCGGAGTTGTTGATGGCGCAAAAGAATTTCCTCCGCGCCGTGGTGCTGAAGCCGGAAGCGGCGGCGGCCGGTTCCACCAACAAGACCGGCTGGGTGTTTCAGGTGAAGGACCAGATCAATGGCGCGGCCAGCAATTCCCGTCTCGTCGGTGCGGCGGCCGTGGCGCGCGGCACCAATCCCATTCCGTCGCTGTTTTTGCTGGATGCCGAGCGCAAGGCGCTGACGTTGTGCGAACGGGATGCGGCGGGGGTGTGGCAGGTGGTGCGCAATCTGGCGTTGCCGGTTTCGGAGTTCAGCCGGCTGCAGCCCGTGGCGTGGGGCGGTCGCGCGGCGAACAGTGTGGCATTCCTGGGTCTTAACTCGGTCGCCTGGCTGCCGTTGAAGGGCGACGTCTGGGAATTTACGACGCTCGACGGCTACGAAACGCCGATCAAGGACGGCTACCTGAACGACGTGGTTTCCGGCGACCTCGACCAGGATGGGCGCAAAGACCTGGTGTTTATGGAAACGGCCAAGAACCATCTTGACCTCGTGATCTTCGACGCCAACCACAAACTCATCCCGGCCGATCGCTGGCAGGTGTTCGAGCAGAAGACTTTTCGCGGTCGGGCCGGCGAAATGGCCGAGCCGCGCGAGGCGCTCGTGGTGGACGTCACCGGGGACAGGAAGAACGACCTCGTCGTGGTGGTGCATGACCGGGTGCTGGTTTACCCGCAGGAGTAAAACTACCGCGTCGGCCGGTCTTCGCGGCCCAGTCCGAGCCCCGCTCGTCGCTTCGTGCGAGCGCGATGGGAACTCCCAAACCACGTCAAAGTCTCGGCATCGCGGCCCCCGATCAACTTCGCTGGGTTACCAGCACGATTCCCTGGCCGGGTCGCAACGAGTAATGAAACGGCTCGTGAATGTATTCCATCGGATACTCCGGGGAAACGTCCCGCAGCGGGGCCCCGGCTTGGACCCAGTGACGGAAGGTATCCGTATGAAATTCCTGATGCGCCCACGGGTCCTTGTTTAGAATCAGCAAGGCTTCGTCCTTGTGGTGCGCGGACGCCTTCCACATGAGTAGAATGTTCGGATTGTTGCAGGGGAGAATGTTCACCGGGCTCTCTTCGCGGAAGACCGGGAAGCGTTGTTTGATGGCGTTGACCCGGGTGATGAACGGCGTGAGATCCACCCCGTTCACGTGCCAGTCGTTGGGCGTGGTGTGAACGACGTGCAATTGTTTGCGGAAGCCGTATTCAAACCCCATCGGCATCATCACGCCCGCGGAGAAGAGGGCGGAGAACAGATAGCGCTGCTTCACCGCTTCCAGGTTGCCGTTGAACTCCTCGGCCAGCCGCGGGGTGTCGTGGCTTTCGGCGAAGCTGATCGAAGGCGCAGTCTCGCGGATCAAGTTGTATTGCTCAATCAACCACCAGCCCTGCAGATCCCACCACTTGGAACTGTTGAACACGTAGTCAAACCCGGCCCGGGCGGTGGCGCGCGTCTGATCAATCGAGCAGCCGAGCGTCTCGGCCACGAAGCACGTGTCCGGATGGCGGCCCTTCACTTCGCGGATGAGGCGGTGCCAGAACTCGGGCGGCACTTGATACGCCGCGTCGCACCGGAAGCCGGTGAACCCAAGCGCGATCAAATGTTCCACCACGCCCAGGCAGTAACGGTACAACCCTTCCCGGTCGCGGGTGTGCTCATGGTCAAACTGCGCCAGGTCCGTCCACACCACCCGCTCGCTGCCGTGCTGGCAGAAGGCGTTGGCGATGCGCCCGTCCGGTTCGCGTTCGAACCACTCCGGATGTTCCCGGGTGAGCGGCGAATCGTAGGCCGAGTGGTTGATGACCAGATCCGTCATGAGCCGTAATCCGGCGGCCCGGCCTTGCCGGGTCATCAGGCGGCATTGCTCCTCGGCGGGGGCCGGGTTTGCGGCATCCACCAACGCGGGGTTCAGTTGAAAATAATCCGCAATGGAATACAGGCTGCGAGAGGCGCCGAGTTGTTGGATCGGGTTGACGTACACCCAGTTGAAGCCCATAGCCGCCGCGCGGGTGAAATGTTCGTTCCAACGTCCAAACGGCCCGGCCAGCAGCGGAAACAAATTATACAGAATCATACATCGCAATCTGATTGCCGGTACAAGATGACGGCAGACTCCCTGGCTGAAAAGGCAAAATCACCAAGGCGCCGGGGCGGGGACGCCTAATTCTGGTAGGGTCGTCGCGCTGCGACGACCAGCGCCGCTTGCAGTGGCGCAACGTCTTCACCGGAGCCTCGCGCCGCCGCGAAAGAGTTCCAGCCCTACAACGGGCCGGTGGTCATCGCAGCGCGATGACCCTACCATCGCCCATGGATCAGACGTTTTTTGGATTCGCCTGCCCCGCCCAATCCGGCAGACAATACAACCGTCTAAATCGCTGCTGGTGCAATTCCCCGTCGAGCACGTCGTAATGGTTGGGGACGATCAGCCGGGGCGCGAGGCGGCGGATTCGTTCCGCGCTCACCGGGAAATGCTCCGGCACGCTGTTCAGGATGGCCGGCGGCTTGTGGACATTGAAGAAGTAGCTGGCAAACATGTCGCCGCTGAACAGCAGGTTGTGCCGCGCGCTGAAGAATCCACAGTGACCCCGCGTGTGCCCCGGCAGATGAACCACCCGCAAGCCGCCCCAGAAAGGTAGTTCCTGGTCGTCGGTCAGGAACGCATCAATTCGGGCGGGCCGATAGCGGAACAGCAAGCGCCCCGCCGCCTCCAGCCGACCGCACCAACGGTTGATTCCCTGATACGGATACGTTCCATCCACGTGCGTCTGTTCGTCCGGGTGTGCGTAGATTTTCGCACCCGTCCAGTCCTTGAGCTTGGCCAGATTGCCCGCGTGATCCAGATGGCCGTGCGTCAGGAGAAT
>JADLHS010000204.1 GCA_020848635.1 Limisphaerales bacterium | reverse complement strand
TTGGAGAGCAACCTGGAAGCGGCGGTCGGCGCGGCGGATGAATATGTCTGGATTTACGGCGAAAAAAATCGCTGGTGGCCGGCGCGCCATCCCGGCGCGCCACCAGCCACCAATTGGGTGGAGGCGCTGCCGGGAATTGAGCTCGCGTTACTCCGGGCCAAAAATCCCTCCGAAGCTGCGCGTCGTTTGCTGACCTCCGCCGCCACCACCAATCTGCTCCGCAATGGTGATTTCCGTGACGTCACTGATGGCAAAGCCGCAGCTTGGTGGATCTGGCAGGACGAGAAGGATGCAACCGGCACGTTCGGTCTCGATCCGAAACTTGGCGCCGTGCGACTGGCCAGGATGGCAAACGGCTGCTTCGGTCAGAATCTTTCCGTAAAGCCCGGCGAGCGTTATGCCTTCGGCGGAAAGCTGCGGCAGGCGGGGCACGGGTTGGTGACGCTGCGCGTCGGCTGGAAGGACGCTGCCGGCAAGTGGATGCGCGGTGATGCTGCCAAACGGTTGGTGCTCTCCAGCCCGCCGGACGGCGACTGGTGTGAGTTGTTCGGTTCGGTTCGCGTGCCGGACGGGATCGCGGAACTGGTCGTCACGCTTTACGCGAACGGGCAGACAAAGGAAACCGATCAAGCGTGGTTCGATGACGTGCGGGTGGCACGGTTTGGGCACTGATACACGCGGCAACAAACTCGCTTCCGTCTCGGGTTTGCTTGAATTCCGGAGTTGACCCCGTTTGGTAAGAGTCGGCCGCATGGAGCCAGTCTGGCCAGTTTTGAAGCTATGCGTTTCCGCCCCGCGCGGACACCGCTCCCACGAGGCTTTGCGCTACGGCAAATTCATGGCGGCCAACGCCTGGAAATATATCCAATGCCCGAAATCGTTGGGGTGATTGATGTTGTTACCCAGCAGGTCTTCCGGCTTTTTCTTCTCGGCGAATTCCATCCAGTGGTGATACACGTCGGCAAAGGCGCTGTTTTTCTCCCGCGCCACTGCTTCGGTCGCGGCGGCATACGCAGCCATGTTGTGCGTGCCGTAATGCCATTTCGGGTTCGGCGGGAAGGCGGAAAACAAAACAATCTCCGCTCCGGTGTCCGCCCGGACGCGGTCAATCATCGTCCGCAGATTGTCAGCAAACGCCGCCGGCGGCACGCCACCCCGGTTGTGGTCGTTCATGCCGAATCCGATCAAAACCAGGTCCGGCTCTTGCGCCAGCACCTTCTCCGGCAAGCGTTGCAAGCCTTGCACCGTAGAATCGCCCCCGGTCGCGCCGTTGATCGCCTCAATCGTGGCGCGCGGATATTTCTGACGCAGCGCGTCAGCCCAGCGTTCCCAGAAAATCAAGCCGGGCGCGGAGGCATCCCCCCCGGCGGTGATGCTATCGCCGTAGGCCACGATGCGGATTTTTTCACCAGCGCGGAGCTTCTTTCGCGTCTTGGGCAAACCCGGCCCGCCCGGTTCCGACGGAGGCGGCACGGGTGACCATTTTTCCCGATGCGAATAATCCACAAAAACAAAGAAGCCGCTGTTGCCGAAGCCGGGAAATTGGCTGTGATTAAAATCATCCTTCCCGTAGAGGACATTGGTCCGGAAATCAGGAATCCGGGAATCCGCGGTGCGCTGAATCTGACCGGACGCCTCCAGCACGTAGTCGCGGCCTGACTCATAGTGAACCGTCTGTGGCAAGCCGTCGCGATACGTGCTCCGAACTTTCACAGGCGGAGATCGCAAGGGCGCGAAGGCCAGGCTTGCCGGCTCCTCGCCGACGAGAATGACCGATTCCCCGGTTAGAACGTGGGCGGCACGGTTCGGTTGATGGCTCGTGCAACTGGTGAGAAAAAGCACGACCCCGCATGCCAGTGCCAGGATCGAGGATTTGCGAAGGACCATAGTTTCGGTTTATTCGGGTGGCAATCGCCGCCGGGTTAATTTCTTAACTCTGCAAAGCATGGCCACCCGGCACCTCGATTTCAAGCCGGGTAATTTGCTGATGAGCGTTGGGAGATCGTAGCGACTCCGTTTGCGCTTGAGGGTGGGGCGCTTAAACCAAACCCGCCGTCATTGCCCGGTACCAATCCCGCGATTGACAGCGGAAACCGCCAACCCCAGTCTCACCCCAACCGATAAACACAAAACAACCCTTCGCCTGCCGATCGGCGTCCCGAATGCCCATGCCAACCCAATTTGAATCCCTGACCAACTGCTCCCGCCGCCGCTGGTTGACGGCGGTGGCCGGCGCGGCGCTCGCCGTTCCCTTCGTCGGTATCGCGCAACCGCGAACTTCCCGCCGCCGCGATTACCACGTCTGTCTGGCCCCGCCGATCATCGAGCGCGAGCCGGAGTTGCTCGAAATCGTTCGTGCGGCCGGCGTGGACACCGTGTGGCTGGCGGGGTTCTTTTACGGCTTCCGACCGTATCCGACCGAACAGATCGTCAAGGCGCAAAAACTCGCCGCCCAAGCCGGGTTGCACTCGGAACTCATCACAATCCCGCTTGGGCATCCGGGTGATTCGTTGGGTTCCCGCGATGGTGATTTCCCGCTCACCCCGCCGAAACACTGGCGGTTGGGCGAACGGTTGGATGGGAAACGCTTCGCCGGCACCTCGCTCCACGCGCCCGCCACGGAGGAAAACGCGACGGCTTTGCGCGAACTCCGTCGCCTCGGGTTTCGGAGCGCATTCGTGGATGACGATTTCCGACTCGCCCGCGGCCCCGGCGAAATTGGCGGCTGCTTCTGCGCCGAACACCGGGCGGCGTTTCTTCGAGAACAGGGTTACCCTGCGTCCCGCTGGGACGAACTGCTGAATGATATCAGGGAACGCCGGTTCACCAAGCTGCTGCGCGCCTGGGTGGACGGCAATTGTGATCAACTCACGGCATCATTTCGCGCGCAAAAACGCGCCTTCGACGGCAGCTTCGGAAACATGATCATGTATCTCGGCGCGGAGAAGGCCGGCATCCGGTTGCGCGACTACCGCCGCGCGCCGGTGCGCGTGGGCGAGCTGATGTTTGACGATGCGTCGTTCGGCCGCGTGAAAGGGAAGACGGACGAATTGTTCAGCGTGCTCTTTCACCGCCGGTTCGTCGAACCCGACCGCGCCTTCAGTGAAACCACGGCGTACCCGGCGGACAAGCTCTCCGCCGCGAATCTCGCCGCCAAGCTCACCGTCTCCACCATTGCCGATGTGCGGCACACGATGTTCATGAGCGGCCTGACGCCCTTCCCCAGCGCGCATTGGACCACGCTCGGACCCGCCATGCGCGAACAAGCCCGGTGGCACGAACTCGTCGCCGGCCACCGACCGCGCGGCCCGTTCAAGCAGGTCTGGGGCGAGGCGCAGCGTTACGTGGGCAATGACCAACCGTTCAGTCTCTGGCTGGCCACAGGCGTGCCGTTTGAAGTCGTCGAGACGCCGGCACACGAAGGCTGGAATTTCCTCTCGGACTTCGACGCGCGCGAAATGGCCCAGACAGAACCAGCGTTCTCCGGCCAACTGGTGTGCCGCACCCAACCGCCCGCGAGTGGGCAATCCATCGAAGTTGTGCCCGAAACCCTCGATGCGTTGTTCGCCTTCAAACGACGCATCCGGCAGTCGTTGACGAACGTGCCGGTGGTCGAGGAAGAAACCCCGGTGGTTTGCGCGTGGTATCCCTCGGCGAAACGAGTGCTCCTCTGGAATTTGCTGCCGGAGCCGTGCCGCGTCACGCTCAGTTTCCGCCGGCATCAGCGTGCGGTCGAGCTTGGCGCCTTGGGCAGTGTGGTGCTGGACGATATTCGGAGTTGAAGCGAGCTCCGAGGTTGATCGCCGAATCAAGGGGCAGCCCACCACCCGTTTTTCAGTGCGGTTGGCTCGCGTTGTTCAACCGCTCGACCGAGGCGACTAGTTGGTTCCGCTCATAATTCCCAGCCCGGGCGATAGTCGTAGTGGAGAAAACGATTCGCATCCGGATCATTGGTGACTTTGAGGTTTGCGCTGTCCCATAGCAAGGTGTCGCCGCCATTTCGTACGCAAACCATCCCGAGCAACACCGCTTCCGTCAACGGACCGGCAAAGTCGAAATTCGATCGCGTCGGTGATCCGGTGCGGCAGGCCTGCAACCACTCTTTGTGATGGCCCACGGAACGCGGCAGCGTCTTCGGCGGGCGCTGATATTCTTTGTTGCGCGCTTCCGGGATGAGCCGTGGCGTTTCGCCGCCCCAGCCTTCGACGAGCATCTTGCCTTTGTCACCCACGAAGATGATGCCGTCCTCGCGATTCAACTCCCGGCCCTCCTCCAGTTCAGCGGGACGCGGTGGCATAATCCCTCCATCGTACCAGTGCAACGTCACTGCCGGCTGGTTTCCGCGCGCCGGAAACTGATAATGGACCACATTGACGACCGGGACGCTGTCGGGAAACACCGGCGTGGAACTGGCCTGCACGCTCGCCGGCGCGCCCAGGTTTAACGCCGAAAACACCGGCGCCAGATTGTGGATGCCCATGTCGCCGAGGCCGCCGGAGCCAAAATCCCACCAGCCGCGCCATTTGAAGGGTGCGTAGGCGGGGTGATACGGCCGCACCGGAGCCGGCCCCAGCCACAAGTCCCAATCGAGTGTCGCTGGCACTGGCGGTGTGTCACTTGGTCGTTCAACGCCCTGTGGCCACCAGAACGGCAGCTTGCCGCGATGGGTCGGGCGATCCGACCAGACATGCACCTCGCGCACGGGACCGATGGCGCCGTC
>JADLHS010000203.1 GCA_020848635.1 Limisphaerales bacterium | reverse complement strand
CCTGCATCCACCGCGCCCTCGAGCTCGGCATCAACCACATCGAGACCGCGCGCGGCTACGGCACCTCCGAGATGCAGCTTGGCTGGGTGCTGCCCAAACTCCCGCGCGACAAGCTGATCGTGCAGACGAAAGTCGCGCCCATGGCCACGGCCAAGGAGTTCCGCCAGACCTTCGAGACTTCGATGAAGTATCTGCAACTTGAGCATGTGGATCTGCTCTCCCTGCATGGCATCAACAACCGGCGCTTGCTCGATTGGTCGCTGCAAAAGGGCGGCTGCCTGGAAGCCGCGCGCCAGCTCCAGCGCGAAGGTCGCTGCCGCTTCATCGGTTTTTCGACCCATGCGACGCCGGACCTTATTCACGAAGCCATCGCGCAGGGGGATTTTGATTACGTAAACCTCCACTGGTATTTCGTCAACGACCTGAACTGGTCCTGCGTCGAAGCCGCCGCTGCTCGCGACATGGGCGTGTTCATCATCAGCCCGAACGACAAGGGCGGAAAACTTTACGAGCCACCCGCGAAACTGGTGCATCTGTGCGCGCCGCTCCCGCCGATGCAGTTCAACGATCTCTACTGTCTCGCGCGGCCGCAGGTCCACACCCTCAGTTGCGGGGTCGCCAAGCCGGCGGATTTTGACGAACACCTCGCCGCGCTGAAATTCTACGACCAGATTCCTGCAACGATCGCGCCGATCGAAAAAAGGTTGCGCGATGAAATGCACCGCACCCTGGGCGCCGACTGGTGCGCGCGCTGGTTCGAGGGTTTGCCGCATTACGTGGACGTGCCCGGCGAAATCAACGTGACGGAAATCCTGCGGTTGTGGACGTATGCCAAGTCCCTCGATCTCCTCGCCTGGGGCAAGATGCGTTACAACCTGCTCGGCCAGGCGGAGCACTGGTTTCCCGGTGAGAACGCCGCGCACGTTGGCGAACTTCAACTCGCGGCGACCCTGGCGGCCAGCCCGTTTGCCGAAAAGATCCCCGCCATCCTCGAAGAATCCCACCGGCTGCTGTACGAAGCCCCGGTCAAGCGCCAGAGTCAAAGCTGAAACGAAGCCCCGAAAAAGGCAGCGCAGCGGACGCTCTTCTTCCTGCCCGGGCGCTCCTGCGAATGCGTGACCAAAACCCACCCGCCTGATGAATTTCTCTCCTTACTCCGGACTAACCGCCATTCTTAACCAACCGCTTCACGATCTCTCCACTGTTGCTCATTGAACCACCTGGTCCTTGGTGGTCCGTGAATTCGTTCTACTATGTAAGGCAGATTGGCGCAGGGAGGCTTGGCTAGATAGAAACCGCTCCCATTCTGCGTCCGAGACCTGCTTCACTTCGCTACTAATAAGCCCCACTGCTCTTCCGGGGTGCGAGCGTCCATTAAAAGCGATTCCGGTCTGGCTCTCCCAGACCACCGCGATACGTTGATCATCGGTAGCGAACAGTCCGGGAAAGTAAACGAGTGAGCAGTTTTCCGGCGCCAAATGCTCTCCGTTTCGCAGCGCAAGCTCAGTTCGGGACGGATCTCTCGAGAGACCTGCCAAGTACTTTCCGGAAATATAATTTGGGTAGAGAACCTCAAGGGACTGATAAGGATCCCAGTTTGTGTTCGGAAATGACTGGTGGTGGTCTGCCGCATAGGCCCGCAGGGCATTCACGATTATCGGTAGCGCGGCGGGTCTTGGACCATACGGATATGCCTGCCGATAACCTCTCCAATAGAGTATGCCCGCTAGGACCAGCAGAGCCGCAGCGCATACAGCAAATAGGAGTGTGCGGTTGCTCTGCATGCGCTAATTTTGGCAGGGCGCGACGATTGTAGCCGAACACGAAGCTGACATGCTTTCACTGAATCCTCCCCACCTGCCACCCACCTGAAAGGCAATCGGCGCGCTGAGCTGATATAGCGACTGCCTTGAGTTTGGAGAAATGTTTAACTCTTTGGATTCTGTCTTCGAGAAGATCGATATCGAAGTTAGACAGTCAATCTGCAGGTTTAACTGCAACGTGTCAGTTGGGACTACGGAAAGGCGCTCCGGGTATTGACAGTTCTTTTTCAGCATTTCTTCAATTTGCTGTACCGCCACCGATACAAGCGATTTTTCACTTAGCCTGCCGTTCTCATCGCCAATCGGGTGGACAGGTCAAGCCTAATCCAGCCCGAAGCTTCCGGGTTTGCAGCCGTTAATTGCCCTCCGCGATGCGACCCGGCTCGCGCACGCCCTTGCCGATACGCTTGGTCAGCGAGTCACCCAGTTCCGCGCGTGCCTGTTCGGCCAGGGCTTCGAGGCGTTTTACCATGTCCGGATTCTGTCCGGCCACATTCGTAGCTTCGCCGATATCTCGGTCGAGGTCGTACAACTCCGACGATTCGAGTTTGCGCTGCTGGTACGAAGCGGGCGTGCCGTCGCGCCCACCAGGTCCACCGGCCAGCGTGCGGTACGTGTGCGGTAGTTGCAGCTTCCAATTGCCGCCCATCACCGCCTGGAGCTGATTGTTCTCGTAAAACAAATAGTAGGCCTCGTGCGGATTCTTGGCCCCAGGAACACAAGCCAGGAGCGGCCAGATGTCGAGCCCATCAATTTTGTGCGGCGGCAGCTCCGCGCCCACGAGTTTCGCGACTGTGGGCAGGATATCAATCGTCATGGCTGGCTCCTGGCAGACGCTTCCCTTTGGGATCTTTCCGGGCCACCGCGCAATGAACGGCACGCGCACGCCGCCGTCCCAGCAAGTGCCCTTACCTTCGCGCAACGGCAACGCCGACCCGGCATGGTTGCCGTAGGAAAGCCACGGACCGTTGTCGGATGTGAAAATCACCAGTGTGTTCTTCTCGAGCCGATGCTTCTTCAACGCGCCCAGGATCTGTCCGACCGACCAGTCAATCTCCATGATCACGTCGCCGAAGAGTCCGGCCTTGGACTTGCCCTTGAATTTGCTGCTCACATAAAGCGGCACATGCGGCATGCTGTGCGGCACGTACAGAAAGAAGGGACGGCTTTTGTTCTGCGCAATGAAGTCCACCGCATGTTCCGTGTACCATGTCGTGAGTTGGGCCTGCTCGGTACCGGTGACGGTGGCAATGACCGTCTGCTCGTTTTCAATCAACCGCAGCTCGGGATAGCCGGGCCGGCGTTTGTGCTCCGCCAATGTCTTGTTTGCCTGATCCGGATGCCACGGCCACATGTCGTTCGAGTACGGCAGGCCGAAGTAGTGGTCGAAGCCATGCCGCGTCGGCAGAAACTGCGGCTGATCGCCCAAATGCCATTTGCCGTAAATGGCCGTGGCGTACCCCCGTGATTTCACGATCTCGGCCAGGGTCACCTCGTTGCTGCTGATGCCCACTTTGGAGTTCGGCCCCAAAGCGCCCATGATGCCGATGCGGCTGGGATAACAACCCGTCATCAGCGCCGAACGGGAGGCGGAGCAAACCGGTTGGGCATCATAGAAACGGGTAAACCGGACGCCCTCCCGGGCGAGCCGGTCGATGTTCGGGGTTTTGTAGCCTTTGGCCCCGAAACAACCCACGTCGGCATAGCCGAGGTCGTCGCAAAAGACGATGACGATGTTGGGGGTGGCCGAACGGTTCGGGGCGGCCGCCAGGGAAAGCGCGGCGAGCAACGGCAGCAGGGCGAGAATTAGTTTCATGGTTGAGTTTGGTTAAGCGGACGGATTTGCCGGCGCTACTTCTGGTTGAACTCGCTGGCATAACGGAACAACTCGACGTAATGGCCGTCCTTCTTCTCCTGGTCCCAATGATAAAACTCCTTGAGCTTCTTGAGGGGTTCTGCCTCCCAGTCGGGACGATACTTGGTGACGGCGGGTTCAAACTGACTGACCTGTTTGGTGATAGCCTCGACTTTCAGTTCCAT
>JADLHS010000202.1 GCA_020848635.1 Limisphaerales bacterium | reverse complement strand
TGACGGAAATGGTCGGCGCACCAAACAGGGGCACGGTATCGGTACCGGAGGACTCGGTCACGTCGTGATAGCTAACCGACGTTCCGGTGAACGTGCCGTAGTTAATGGACGTGGTCGCCAAGGCCGTGGCGCTGGTCAGCGCCACGCCGACCAAGGCCAACATTCCCCTTCGGATCCGTGAATTAATTGACAGGGTGCTTAACTTTTTCATACGACTCTGATTTGGCCAGTGATTGCGATTAAATTATCTGCATTCACCTAACTGTAGCCCCCAGGAACTTACAAGTAAAATCTTGCTCAAAAAATGCATTTTCTTGAGTCAAACCGCCGGTTTGTCCGGGTTTGACCCGACCTCGGGCATAAAATTCACCACCTCTGAATGCAGAAACTCAGTTCTATGGAATTGCATCTTCGAAGGTCCACCCACGAAAGCTAACACTGCTTGATAAACCTCACGCTCGCCAACGCCGCCTCCGAACGAATGTGCGGTTCCTTCTGCGCCATCAGGTCCTGCACCAATTGCAATGCGGTCTTGTCGCACGGCGGCAAATCGATATCAGTGGTTGTGATCGGCGTGATGCGCGCTCCCCAGCGGACTAGGTGCGCAGACATCGTCAGTCCAGCGCCAAAAGCTGGGATCAGCACTAGCGAGTGAGGTTTGATGCGCCCCGCCTCAAGCGCTTCCACCAATGCCACCGGTGCGGTAGCCGCGCTCATGTTGCCGTACTTGTGAATGGTGAGAAACACCTTCGCCATCGGGGCGCCCACCCGTTTGGCGACGGCTTCGAGAATCCGCAAATTAGCCTGATGGGGCACGATGACTTCCACCTCGTCGATTGTCACACCGGCCTGGACCATGACGTCAAGGCTGGCATCGCCCATGCCGGTGACAGCTTTAATGAAAATTCCCTGACCTTCGAAATCCCAGCGCGTATCCCCCGACGGCACCCCAAGGTTAGCGTAAATTGCACCCATGCCGCGGACCCGCAAAGTCTGGCGGGCATCAGCGAAGCATTGCAGCTTCTGCGCGATGACGCCCACCTCGTAATCCGCAGCTTCAAAGACGCAGGCAGCCGCCCCGTCACCAAACAGGACGGCCACATTGCGATTCTGCCAATCCATAAACTTGGAAATGTGTTCAACGCCGATCACTAACACCTTCCTGGCCGCGCCGGATTTGATGAACGCGGTTGCGGTGGACATGCCATACAGAAAACTGGTGCAGGCAGTGTTCAAGTCCATCGCCGCCGCGTTGAGCGCGCCCAATCTGGCCTGAAGCCCGGAGGCGGAGTTTGGCACTTGCTCGTCAAAACTGCAGCTGCCGTAAAGGATAAGGTCGAGCTCGTCGGCTTTCATGCCCGCGCACGCCAGCGCCCGCTCGGCCGCGACATAGGACATCTCCAAGCCGGAAACATGAGTTATGCGCCGCTCCTTCATGCCGGTACGGCTGACGATCCATTCGTCGTCGGTCGGCAGGAATGAGGAGAGGTCCGCATTGGTAAGCACCGCAGGCGGAAGACACTTGCCCCAGCCGGTGAGGGCGGCGTAGGTCATATTAAGTTCCCTCGAATCCAGGTGGCAATGGGCGACCCACCCATTGCCACCACGGCAAAGCCGATACGTGTGAGGGGGGAACGAAATAGGTCTGGGATTAGTTGCGGATTATACATGCAAGGGGTGAGCAAGGTTAAAGAGCGCGGAGCACGTCGAGGCTTTGGGTTGCGGTTGCGAATGGTTTCCGTTGTCATTTCGAGTAAATTGATCGTTTCGCAGGCGGGCGACAAGCCTTGGTTACGTTTGCTTCCGCCGGGGTTTGGCCAGGGCAACGCCATGGCCGGAAACACCAACTGACAAGTCTCAAAACGCCGATTGCCGTGATCCGACAGCGCATGGACTTGCTTGGCTTTCGCGGCGCAGCTGTGCCACTAACTTGCTCTACGCGCTGGAGACGAACGGTATCGTCCCCCCGCCGGCTATTGCGAGGCGCGACAACCTCGCGACCAGGTAAAAAGGCCTGTTGCTTCCCGCTTCGCAATCAACCGTAGCCTGATTGTCGATCCCAGCTGACGAACTTGACGGTTAAAAGGGGCGAGGAAACGCACGCAGTTGAATCCCACCGGCGAGATCTGGGCCAAATTGGGGCGAAGCGCCGCACCGGCCGCCGCGGCACGCCCCTCCGGCGCATCACCGCTTGACGTGGAGGCAAACAAATGCAGGCTTTGAACGTGATGTTCGATGTAAATCGCTTTGCCTGTTATCACGCCACTCGGGTCGTTGCTGGCATTTTGTCGTTCTTTCTCCTCACTGCTGCCGGCAGAACAGACAACCTACTACCTCAGCCGGAGTTCCCGGACGAACTGGTGCATTTTGAACCCGCCACCAACGGAATTGTCTTCGCCGGCACGGGGCGGAACACTTGGGATCAGAAAATCCGCGAGCGCAGCTTCATCCTGCGCGAAGGCAACACATGGCGCCTTTGGTACAACGGCTACAACGACCACCGAACACCGTCGCATTTCCTCGGCTTTGCCACATCCAAGGATGGCTGGCAATGGCAGCGCAGCCGCGCGGAGCCGGATTACGACCAGAACTGGATCGAGGACATCTGTGTGGTCAAGCACGCAGACGACTATTACCTTTTCTCCGAAGGCCGGGACGACATCCCGCATCTGCTGAAATCCAAGGACGGTCGGCAATGGACCGAACTGGGGAATCTCGACATTCGCCGGGTTGATGGAGGTCCGATTATGCCCGGTCCTCGTGGGACGCCTGCGGCCTGGGTCGAGAACGGGGTTTGGCATCTCTTCTACGAGCGCAATGACGCGGCGGTATGGCTCGCACGATCCAAGGATCTCAAGACATGGACCAACGTTCAGGACGAGCCGGTTTTGAAGTGCGGCCCGGATGCGTACGATCAGTATGCCGTGGCCTTTGACCAGGTCATCAAATACCGAGGTCGTTACTATGCCTATTATCACGCTTCGGGGCATCCGAAGTGGAAGGAATGGAGCACCAACTTGGCTGTCTCCAGCGATCTCGTGCACTGGAACAAATATCCCGGCAACCCGGTACTGCCGGTGGATCCGGCTGACCCACAGCGCAGCAGCGCGTTCCTGGTGCCGGTTGGCAACCGGTTTCGCCTGTTTGCCACACATCCGGATGTGAAGGTCTTTGTTTCAAAGCAGGCCAAGGCATCGGGCGAATGAAACGACATTTTTAGGGGAATCGGCAAGAGCGGGCCGGTAGGGTTGCAACTCCCTCCTGTAGTAAAGGCAATTCAAGGCGACAGCGAAGGTAATGCTACGACCGAGACAGATTATTTTCTGATCGGCTCGGGCTATTCGCCGATGCATTTCTCGTCCTGGCTGATGATCGTCACGTTGGCACGGGCACTGACTCCCTTGGTGGTGCTGCAGCCAAAAGTGACCGCGTTGGTCCCGACTTTCAGTTTCGGGATTTCTCCCTGCGGCTTGATGTCGCCAATCAATTCACCCTTGGCATCGTAAGCTTTGCAATCCGTCATGGAGCGAAACTCCAGGTAGCTGCCGCTC
>JADLHS010000201.1 GCA_020848635.1 Limisphaerales bacterium | reverse complement strand
TCTGGGCCGTGGTCTTCGTACGCGGCCGATGCCCGAACATCGCGGTGACATTGCAGAAATCGCAGTCGAACGGGCAGCCGCGTGAAAACTGCACGCTCATCGAGGCGTAACGCCGCATATCCGCCAGTTCCCACAACGGGGCGGGGGTCGCGCGGAGGTCGGGAAATTCGGTGGCGGCATACACACGGCGGGCTGCGGCGTGCTCGAAGTCCCGCAGGAACGCCGGCAATGTCACCTCGGCCTCATTCAGCACGAAATGGTCAACGTCGGGAAACTGTTCGTGGCCCAGCGTGAACAGCGGACCGCCCGCCACTATGGTCTTGCCGGCGGCCCGGCAACGCGCGATCAGGGCATGCGCCGACTCCTGCTGGGCGATCATCCCGCTGATGAACACGACGTCCGCCCAGGCCAGATCCTTTTCCCGCAATTTCCGGACGTTTACGTCCACGAGCCGCTTCGCCCAAGCCTTCGGCAACAGCGCGGCCACCGTGAGGAGACCCAGCGGCGGCAACGACGCCCGTTTGCGGATGAATTTCAACGCGTGCTTGAAACTCCAGAACGTGTCGGGGAATTCCGGATACAGCAGCAAGACATTCATCTGCAAATCATAACCCGCCACGGCGGTCGGGCCTATGGGGTGTTCACCCCATATACAGATCGCGGCCCGCGCGGGATAGTGGGTTTGGATCGGCGGCTCGCCCGAGGGAGTTCAGATACCTTAAAGTGCCCGACCGAAACCGGTATGCCAGCATGAAGCAAGAACCCATTGCGTTGTCACCCCCACCCGTGACGACCTGCGAACCCATCGGCCACCGGGTCCGGGCAAGGGTTGCTTTGGCGGCTCCCGCCGTTCGCTGAAGAATGTTTTTTGAATGAAAATTAACGGCTCCAAATCCCCCTCCCCGGCCCTGCGTCTGCCCAAATGTCCCACTGGCATTCAGGGGCTTGACGAAATCACGGATGGTGGACTGCCGCGCGGGCGACCTACTCTGGTCTGCGGCGGCGCCGGCTGCGGCAAGACGTTGCTGGCAGCGGAATTTCTCGTGCGCGGCGCGGTGCAGTTTGGCGAACCGGGGGTGTTCATGGCCTTCGAGGAGACGGAAAAGGAACTGACCGCCAACGTCGCCTCGCTCGGCTTTGATCTGGGGGGGCTCGTCCGCCGCAAAAAAATCGTGGTGGATCACGTTCACATTGAACGCAGTGAATTCCACGAGAGCGGCGAGTATGATCTGGAAGGCCTGTTCGTCCGGCTGGGCCACGCGATTGATGCCATTGGCGCCCAGCGCGTGGTGCTCGACACGCTGGAAGTGCTGTTCGCCAGCCTGCCCAACGAGGCCCTGTTGCGCAGCGAATTGCGCCGGCTCTTCCGCTGGCTTAAGGACAAAGGCGTGACTGCCGTCATCACCGCCGAGCGCGGGCGCGAGTCGCTCACCCGCCACGGGCTGGAGGAATACGTGTCCGACTGCGTCATCCTGCTCGATCATCGGGTCAACGACCAGATCGCCACGCGGCATTTGCGGGTGGTCAAATACCGCGGCGCCCTGCACGGCACCAACGAATTCCCGTTTCTCATCGGCGATGAGGGCATCAGCGTGCTGCCGATCACGTCGCTGGCGCTGAATCACCAGGTGTCAAACGAGCGGATTGCCACCGGGATTCCGCGGCTCGATGCGATGCTGGGCGGAAAAGGCTTTTTTCGCGGCAGCAGCATTCTGCTCACGGGCACGCCCGGCACCGGCAAGACCATTGTCGCCGCCAACTTCGCCCAGGCAGCCGCCCGACGCGGGGAGCGGGTGCTCTTCTTCTCGTTCGAGGAATCGCCCGACCAGATCATCCGCAACATGCACTCCATCGGGCTGCGCCTCGCGCCACTGGTCCAGCGCGGCCGGCTGCGGTTTCACTCGGCGCGGCCCTCGCTTTACGGTCTGGAAATGCACCTAGCCACGATGTTCAAGGAAATCGCCACCTTCCAACCGCAGGTCGTCGTCATTGACCCCATCACCAGCCTGATGGACTCCGGCACCGACTCGGAAACCAAGGGCATGATTACGCGGCTGATTGATTACTTGAAGGCCAGCCAGATCACCTCGCTGTTCACCAGCCTGACCCAGGGCGGCCACGCGCTGCAACAAAGTGAAGCCGCCATGTCCTCGCTCATGGACGCCTGGCTGTTGTTGCAGGACTTCGAGGGCAACGGCGAACGCAATCGCGTGTTTTACGTCCTCAAGGCCCGCGGCATGGCGCACTCGAATCAAATCCGCGAGTTCCTGATTTCCGAGCGCGGCATTGACATTGTGGACGCGTACATTGGCGCGAGCGGCGTATTGACCGGCTCGGCCCGGGCCGCGCAAAGTTCCCTGGAAAAGGCCGCCGTGTTGTCCGGCCAGCAGGAAGCCGCCCAACTCAAGCGCGAAGTGGAGCGCAAACGCGCGGCGCTCGAACGGCAAATCAGCGGGCTGCGCGCCGATTACGAAACGGAAGCCGTGGAACTCCGGCGCAT